>DATHKF010000287.1:0-3052 GCA_035489505.1 Bacteroidia bacterium
GTGCGTAAACGCTTTCGCATTGATGCTCTCGCTCATTTCACCGGCTGTACCGGAAGTGTGAATTTTCACGCCACTGAAATCCGCCCCCATCTTCGATTCCATTTCACTCTGCGTGGAATCGTCGAGTGATTGACCACCGCCTTTACTCGATTCAAGTTTCGATTGAAATTCCGGAGTTGTTTCGGCTGCTCCCGTTCCCGAACGATTAATGGTTGTCCCCGTTCCGTGTATCTCTGCAGAGCCACCACTAACCACTTTACGCGCTACTTCATCCGCTTCCTTTTCATCAGTGTCATGCGGGCCGCTGATCTCGAGTGATTTTTTTTGCACACGCTGAGATTGCTGTACTTCCATCAGCTGGTTGTGGACATCTTCCCAATGCTCCTGGTCGCGCTGGCGCTGAATGAGACCCTGGTTCTGCCTTTTCCGATCAATGTACTCCATAGTAGAAGTGTACAATTTACACAGCTCTATTTCGGAATCCGCGGACAATTTTCACTGGACATATCGTGGGAATTCACGACCTGCTGGCAGGCAAAAAATTGATGATCAATGATTAAAGCATCTCCGAACACCTGGTTTTTCACAGGATGGAAAACGCGATTCACAAAAAATAACATTCCCAAATCATCCTGACGTCTTGGTGCTTCAGAATAAATTGCGTCGAAGCAAGCCAACAAAAAAACCGCCCCGGAAATTCCGAAGCGGTTTATATTTCGTAAGCTAAGCTTATGCTTTGTAAGTGCCTTCGCTTGATACTGTCAGTTTTTTGCGGCCACGTGCGCGACGTGCTGCAAGTACGCGACGACCATTTGCGGTTGCCATGCGTTCGCGGAATCCGTGTTTGTTACGACGTTTGCGCTGTGAGGGTTGGTAAGTACGTTTCTGTGCCATGACCTGAAAATCTTATTAAAAGCCGGTTCCTTTGTTGAATCGGGTTGCAAAGATAGGTTTCCTGTTTAATCCGGCAAATAATCCCGATCAAAAATTAATTATTTGCATGAAAAACAAGGATTTATCGTGTTTGACGATTTTGACCGCGAAACGCATGCAATAGAATCCGCGCTCATCCGACTCAGGAGTTACGGAGCCGATTAAGCCGTACTTTTGCTGTCCGGCGCTGAAAAAATGGCTAAAAAAGGAAGATTTCGCACAGAATCATCAGGCAAAGAGGAAATGCCAAAACCAAAACTGACCGGGAAAGCCCTCAAGCGTTCCTCCAGACTTTTTGGCTACATGGGCAAACATCGCTGGAAATTCTATTTCGGAATGGTGTTTCTCGGACTCACCGCGGCAACGGCCCTGGTTTTCCCCAGCCTGCTCGGTAAATTGATCGGCATTATCGGAGGTGATACAGGCTCAGCGCTTGACACCGCGTCCAAACTGGAAAATACCTTTCTCACAGCCGATCTCAAGGCCAAATTACTTGCAGCCGCCAATACCGTAGGTATTCAACTCATCATCCTCTTCTCGCTGCAGGCTGTGTTTTCTTTTTTTCGCGTGTACCTGTTTTCGCAGGCTACAGAAAACATGCTTGCTTCACTGAGACAAGCTACATTTTCGCGGTTGATGCGCATGCCCATGGGATTTTATTCGAAGAACCAGGCAGCGGAACTGAACAGCCGCATCAGCTCCGACATCACGCAGATCGGTGACACACTGACCACGGGCGTCGCAGAATTTCTTCGCCAGCTGATCATCGTTGTTGGCGGCATGATCATCATCTTCACCATCTCCTGGGAAATGGCTTTGAAAATGCTCGCCATCATTCCTGCCATTGCTGTGATCACTGTATTGTTTGGACGACGCATCCGGAAACATTCGCGGAATGTGCAGGATAAGATCGCTGACTCAAACATCATTGTAGGTGAAAGTGTCCAGGGAATTGCCAACGTAAAATCATTCACCAACGAGGGATATGAAATTGACCGGTACAGAAAAAGCAACCTCGTGGTCATCAGCGAAGCGATCAAATATGCGATTTCCCGGGGTATGTTTTTCTCGTTCATCATCTTCTGTCTTTTCGGTTCACTCATGCTCATGGTTTACATTGGTGTACAAATGGCCGTAAACGATGAAATGACTGCCGGGCAGATGATGTCGTTCCTGATGTTTACCATCTTCATCGCGGCTTCCATGGGTGGAATTCCGGAGCAGTATGCCCAGATCCAGCGAGCTGTGGGCGCTTCGGAGCGCATTTTTGAATTGCTCGACGAACCAATTGAGGATGTCAAACAAGACAACCAACGCAGCCGGAATAATTTGCGTCTCAACGGAGATGTTTCACTGCAAAACGTGGCATTCTCTTATCCCACACGAAAAGAATTTACGGTGCTGCGCGATGTTTCATTTGACGCGAAGGCCGGACAAACCATTGCGATAGTAGGGCCAAGTGGGTCCGGTAAATCAACTGTTGCGCAATTGCTGCTTCGCTTTTATGAACCGGACAAGGGCACGATCCTGTTTGATGCTAAACCGGCCAGCGATTTTGATCTGACGGAACTCCGCGAGAACATGGCTATTGTTCCCCAGGATGTACTCTTGTTCGGCGGAACTATTCGTGAAAATATTGCATACGGAAGTCCGGGCGCAAGTGATGCCGAAGTAATTGCTGCTGCGAGTAAGGCGAATGCACTTACGTTCATCGAAAGTTTTCCGGATAAATTCGAAACGAAAGTTGGTGACCGTGGAATACAGCTTTCCGGCGGGCAACGTCAGCGGATTGCCATTGCACGTGCGGTACTGAAAGATCCAAGCATTCTTATCCTGGATGAAGCAACGAGTTCGCTGGATTCAGAAAGTGAACGCCTTGTGCAGGAAGCACTCGATAAACTCATGGTCGGACGCACTTCTTTCGTGATCGCACACCGGTTGAGCACCATCCGTAACGCAGATAAGATTGTTGTGATCGACAAAGGCGAAGTGATTGAAACCGGTACGCACGATGAGTTGATGGAGCGGGAAAACGGGATGTACAGGGCGTTGAATAATCTGCAGTTTCAGTTTACGTCGTCGCCACAGGTAGAAGAGCTTTAGCCACTAAGGCACAAAG
>DATHKF010000288.1:0-6891 GCA_035489505.1 Bacteroidia bacterium
GGACTTTGTTTTGAAACGCGGTGTCCTGGAACAAACGGTCCCACCAGAACGGAATCTGGTAACCATCGCCGCTGCACGGTTCTGCAAAATTGATGGCCCAGCCTGTAAGATCATCACCCAAACAATAGTTTGCGTTGCCCCAGGCGATGTCGTAATCCCAGCACGGACCCATCACCAGTTTTCCGCCGTTGCTCGCTTTGTCTTTGTACAAATACGTACTGATGCGGTAACCGTCGACGTTACGCGATATTTCATTGAGTAAAAAATAATCCACGAAAGAATTGACGTCAATGTAATGCGCGTAACCAACGGCTGTGTCAGCGAAATTCGGACCGGCGAGTGCGGTTTCAAAACTGTCGACGTATGCCTGGATGTACGCTTCCTGCTGCGGAACAATGTTCACGTCGCTCGGATATTCATATTGGAAATAAATGGTTTGCCCGGCGATGTTGGTGTCGGGCGCGTAGGCTGAAGTCCATCCATTGCCACCGTTGCCGGTGGTTTTATCAATCTTGATGATGTAACCGCCGGTAAGATCGTCGCCCGTGATTTCTGTAGGTTCGAGTTTGGCAATGTCAACACGGTCGTCGTCGCGCTTGATCTTTTCCATGAGCACGTACACGCCCTGGTATTCTCCGTTCACTACCAGTTCTACATGCTGGCAACGCGGTGCATACCAGCCCATGCTTCGCGCAAGATCGTATGTAAGGAAATTATTCAGCAGCGATTTGTCACTGTAACTCGCCGACAAAATCCAGTCGCTTTCCTTGGGCATGCCGAGCAACGAAGAGTCCGTTGAATTTCCATTCACGTCCCACGTTTCAAATCCGTACGATTTCTTCGGCATTCCCTGCGAAGAAGAGCCGCGGTATTCAACGCCGATCTTTCCATTGTAATCGTTGAACGGATCCACCATGTAATTCCGGTTTCCAACGCCGTTGAAGATGATGCCCATGTCGGCCATCACTTTCGGTTCATCCTGTATGGCACTGGTTCCGGTGTTGATCACAACGATGGGAAGATCAGAACTTATAAATGGAATATACGTCGCGGGATTATTTCCAAACGTAATGCTCCAGCTGATCATCGTTCCTGCATCTGCGGGATACGTGTCGACCACGCGGAGTTTCCACGTACCGTTTCCGTTTTGCTGGTTATTCACGAGACCCATTTGTCCCTGCGGTCTGAACGTTCCGGTGAAAGGGGCCGACGCGGTTACGATACCCGTAGATGCGGTGATGTTGAAACAGGTATTGGTGTAATCATCATCTGAACCGCCATTACCTAACGTGAGCATTCCTGTTGTGCCGTCGGGAGATACAATGTAAATGTTCAGATCAGCATCCCAGGTGTGTGTGAGATTGATGCAAACGGTTTCCATCCCGAAGCCAATGGTGTCGATGTTTGCCGGCGAAAGTCCGCTGACGATGAGCGGGTATTCGTTGGTGGCGTAGTCGTTGATGGGAGAGTTAGGCGTGCTGCTGAATGTTTGCGCGAAACATGACAATGAGCAAAACGTGAGTAAGGTGAGTAAATATTTTTTCATTGTGTTATTTTAACCACGGCGAATCGCTGCGCGATTGTTATATTATTTTTTAACCACAGAGAGCACCGGGTGATTTTCACTGAGGTTCACAGAGTGCTTCTCAATACGTTGCCCAGTGAACCTCTGTGAAATACCTCTGTGCACCGCCGTGGTTAATTTTTTCATTCGATTTTTGAAATATTCTGCGACCAGATTTTCCCGCCGCTCTCCACACGCATCACGTACATTCCCGCTGGAAGATCTTCAGGCAATTCAATTTTCACGTTGTTCGTTCCTGTTGTTCCCTGTACGGTGACGGGCACAATCACTTCCTGTCCTAGCGAATTGTAGATCGTAACGGTGATCACATCCGGTTGCGCGAGGTACAACGAAAAGTTCACTTCGTTCGTGAACGGGTTCGGATACGCACCTGACACTGATGCTGACACTGACGCTACCTGTTCAGGCGACGATGTGAGATTGCACCCGCTTAAAGAGCCCGGCATGTTCGCGTTCATCCACGCCCAACGCAACGAGATCCAGTTTTTTAATTCACTGATCTCTCCAGCGTAGGTGGTAGGAATTGGTGTTGGGTTTGGCCAGACGTACGTTCCAAGAATAGGCCATGCGGTAAAATTGCGTGTGGTTCCTTCCGTGAGATACGTTTGCATTGAATCGCAGAAGTTGTGCAGGTAGTTTACCGAGAGAACAGTTTGTTTCAGTTCTTCCCAACGGCACCGCACTTTATTCTGAAACGAAGTATCCTGCAACAAACGGTCCCACCAGAATGGAATCTGCCAGTAGTCGCCGGCGCAAGGCTCTGCGAAATTAATTGCCCAACCGCTCGGGTCTTCACCCAAACAATAATCGGCATTGCCCCAGGCAATATCGTAATCCCAGCAGGGACCGATGACGAGCTTGCCACCGTTGCTCGTTTTGTCTTTGTACAGATACGTGCTCAGGCGGTATCCATCCACATTGCGCGATAGTTCATTGAGTAAAAAATAATCCACGAATGAATTGACGTCAATGTAATGCGCGTAGCCAACGGAAGTGTCAGCGAAATTCGGACCGGCGAGTGCCGTTTCAAAACTATCGACATACGCCTGGATGTACGCTTCCTGCTGTGGCATAATGTCAACGTCGTTCGGGTATTCGTACTGGAAGTAAATGGTCTGTCCGTTGATGTTCGTGTCGGGAGCGTAGGCTGAAGTCCATCCACCGCCGCCATTGCCGGTGGTTTTGTCGATCTTGATGATGTAACCGCCCGTGACCTGGTCACCGGCAATATCTCCCGGTTGGAGATTGGCAATGTCTACACGGTCGTTGTCGCGTTTAATTTTTTCCATGAGTACGTATACACCTTTGTATTCTCCGTTGATCATGAGTTCGACGTGCTGACAACGCGGCGCATACCAGCCCATGCTTTGCGCGAGATTGTACGAGAGAAAATTGTTCAGCAACGATTTATCGCTGTAGCTCGCCGATAAAATCCAGTCGCTTTCTTTGGGCATGCCCACCAGCGACGAATCAATCGCATTGCCGTTTACATCCCAGGTTTCGAACCCGTACGATTTTTTTGGAAATCCCTGCGACGATGAACCGCGAAACTCGATACCGATCTTCCCGTTGTAATTGTTGAACGGATCACTCAGGTAATTGCGGTTGCCGGGCCCGTTGTAAATGATGCCCATATCGGCCATCACTTTTGGTTCATCTACAATGGTATTGCTACCGGTGTTGATCACCACAACGGGAAGATCGGACGAAGAGAAAACCAACGGCGCTATAAACCAGACCGGCGTTGGTCCGAAGAATACCGACGCATCTGTAATTCCGAAACTCAACCAGAAGCGTGCGGAAAGATCAGACGAGTTCGTTGCAACATTGTGTACCTGTATGGCAAGCACGTTATTGCCCGGCAGCATTAAACCTTCCAGTGTGCTTTCAGAGATGTTGAAGTAATCGGGATTGCCGCCGGTGTACATCACCGCTTCGTGCTGTCCTGCCGCGAGTGAATTGTAAGGAGGACGTCCGGCGGTGCTGATGTTCGTCCGTGCAATTTCCACGTTGTTGAGGTAGGCTACAAATCCATCGTCGTAATCGGCGTTGAGAACAGCCGCGGCAATTTTGGATGTATCGGCAATGCTGAACACAATGCGGATGAACACCGATTCATTGGTGGCAAAGGTGGTATTGTCGTCGCCATCTCCGAAACCAAATCCACCTGGCCCCTGCGTCCACGACGAGGCGTTGAACGATACTTTCCGCCAGTTCGTGTCGGGCTCTGCATTGGGTGTAACGTACCGCCAGTTATCGGTTTCGTATACCGCAGTTTCCCAATGATTGGCCTGGGCGTTCAACACGAGAGTAACGGGAAAAAGGAGGAAAAGCAGAAGTTGTTTCATCGGCGGAAGTGAGGGAAGGTGAAGTTAATAAAATGTTAGGAGAATGTAACGTAGATAGACGCAAAGCCGCAAAGGGCGCAGAGGAAAAGCGCAAAGGGGTCCTCACTGCAAGGAGCCAAACAGCCCTTTCTTTGAAGATCGGATTGCAAGGCTTCTCTCAATGACTCTACTCTACGAAATTCTTTGCGTTTTGCTTTGCGTCATTGTGGCTATTCCTGAAACGCCGCCAGCGCTTGTAAAAAGTAGGATAACCGCGGAGAAGTCGCAGAGATTTGTTCAGCAAAAAACTATTTTATGTTTCTTGATGCGTGATGTATTCGCAGAATGTTGATTTTGTAGAATATCCGATAATTTCCTTCGATCAGTTCACGAATGGATGAATCTTCTTTTTCAGGAACAACACGTCCGGAATTCGGATAGTCAATTAACTGATCGACTCTGGAAACGAGATTGTCGGTAAACCGATCAGCATAAAACAAAGAATCGAGCGAAATGTATTCGTAAATGGATTACAGATCTCTGATAGCTCTCCTGGTCCATTTTACTTCCGCCATTTTCGGATCATTTTTTTAACATCGGCATGATCGACTGTCTTGCCTTCTTTTACGTCTTTCAACCCCGCATCAATTTTTTCGATGACCACAAGGCGCTCCATGAGATCATCGAGATTGAACTCCTTAGGAAATTCGCTAAGTGCTTCAATTACGGTCGTCTTTTTCATATTCCAATTTAAGAAATAAAATTGGGTGTTTTTTGGGCTAAGTAGCCGGCACGCTGTTCAGAGGAAACAGCAGGTGAGTTATCTCAAGGTTCTGGAGCGAATAGACTCAAAGGCGCAACGACTCTACGAAATTCTTTGCGTTTTTCTTTGCGTCATTGCGCCTTTGCGGCTATCCTAAACAGGAACTCATCAATACTCTCCCCTGGCGTATACAACGGATTCTCCACCAGTTTTATTCCGATAAACTCGTGGTACGGATACCGGATCTTTTTCATGAACGGAGGACTGCCTGGTTTTACGGTGTGCAGATCGGGCACCTGCCATTCTTCGTGACTAAAACATTCGCCTTCGATGAGACATTTGCGGATGTCGGCTTCAATTTCCCGGAGCGGACGATTGTTGGGATTGGAGAAAGCCACTGCGCCGTGTTGTTTGAAATTTCCTGAGTCGCGGTACATGTACCAGAACCGAATGAGTTTTGCGCCGTTGCTCATCGCTTCGGAAAAAGGTATGGATGCACCGCAGGAAAGCAATCGGCTACCGTTGGTTCAGTGCTTACGACCGCACGATAGAATTCACAAATGATTTGAGGGAGATGAAATACTTTCACGGGTTGGTTTTTTGACTGGTGCAAAGATAGAAAGTTCACTTATATCCGATTGACTCATCGTCTAATAGTTTTGAGATTGCTTCCATGGAAATTCAGAAACTTATCGGAGCCCGCATCAAAGAGATCAGGAAAGAGCTGGACGAGACCCAGGAGGCGATGGCGTACAAAGCCGAGATCGATAAAACGTACTGGAACGAAGTGGAGAATGGAAAGCGAAATGTTTCGGTGCAGAACCTGGGGAAGATTGTTCACTCGCTGGATCACTGCATCGCTGATTTTTTCGATCATCATACGTTTAAGAATTTGCCGAACGGGAAGAAGACGGGCGGGAAGAGATCAAAACGGAAATAGATTTGATGTGCGGATTGATTGATGTGTCCGGATAGCAATCGGGATGCAAATGCACGTAACTTAATAGGAACGCGGATGTGAGCTTCGGTCACTCGCGGAAAAAATGGATTTGCGCGGATGATCACTTCGCGATCGATGCTTCGGGAGTGTTACTTAAGCGTAACTTAATAGGAACGCGGACCGCTCGCTGCGCTCACGGCGCGGATTGAAAAGGATTTTCGCGGATTTGATCGCTTCGCGATCTGGTAGTACTCAGTGCTTCTTAATGGTACGCGGATTGCACCTTCGGTGCTCACAGAAAAAAACGGATTGACGCGGATGATCGCTTCGCGATCTGTGTTGCTCAGTGCTTCTTAATGGTACGCGGATTGCACCTTCGGTGCTCGCGGAAAAAACGGATTTTCACGGATGATCGCTTCGCGATCTGGGATTACTCAGTGCTTCTTAAATGGTACACGGAACACACGAATGAAACGGATATTCACTGATTCAAATCCGTTTTTTAATCTTTGTTTTCCGTTTAATCCGTGTACTATTAAGTCTCGCAATCGCGCAGCGATTCAAATCCATTTTTTAATCTTTGTTTTCCGTTTAATCCGTGTACCATTAAGCCTTGCAATCGCGCAGCGATTAAGATCCGCAGAATCAGTTTAATCCGCGTTCTATTTAGATTATGCAATCGCGCAGCGATTCAATCTGTGCAATTCTGTGTGTTCTGTGTATTCCGTGTACCATTAAGTCTCGCAATCGCGTAGCGATTAAAATCCGCAGAGATCCGCAGAATCAGTTTAATCCGCGTTCTATTAGGGCATCCAAACCCGGTCCGGAATCCAAGAATAGCAGAATTTAGTGACCGCTAATCGCACGCTGACTCATACTGTATTCGTACATTTCCCTATGCGCGTACTTTTCCTGTTGCTCTGCTGCATTTTTTCTTTGTCTGCGAACGCATACACCACGCGTGCCGGACACATCTGGGTGGAAGCTCAGAGTTCAAACATGTACGTGCTGCACGCGGAGTTGCTCCTATCCGCTCCTCCTGCAGCAACAGATTCATTCCGTCTCGACTGGGGCAACATGGCTGAGCAGGTGTACCCGATGAGCAGCTATCCGTGCACGTATTCCGGCGGTGCGTATGTACTCTCGATCCAGAAGCAACATGGTTACTCCACCGGATCGTACAACATTTATCTCCGTGCGGGAACACGTGTGCCGTATATCAGCAACATTCCCAACAGCGGACAGATTCCATTCGTGCTGTATTCTTTCCTCGAGG
>DATHKF010000289.1:0-5870 GCA_035489505.1 Bacteroidia bacterium
ATCGTATGGATTGTAGGTGGAGTTGATAAAGGCAATGATTACACCCAGCTGTTTGAAATGGTTCAGCAGAAAGTTCACGCCATTGTTTGTCTCGGAACAGACAATGCAAAGATCATCGAAGCGTTTAGTGATAAGGTGGAAACGATCGTTGAAGCCGGATCGGCTCAGGAAGCGGTTAATCTTTCGTATCGCCTGGCAAAGAAAGGTGATACTGTATTGCTGTCACCGGCTTGTGCAAGCTTCGACTTGTTCGAGAATTATGAAGATCGCGGTCAGCAGTTTAAAAGAGCAGTTCGTTCATTGTAAAACCAGCAACAACCAGTGAATATGTCTCCGGAAATCGCCAACATACTCATTCAGCAACAAGACCTGATCACTGCGCGTTTGAAAATGCAGGGTGATCAAGCGCACTGCTTCGAAACCATTTGCACAAACAGCGGCGTGAACTGGATCAACCATTCCATGGCTACCACAATGGATTTGACATGGATGGCATTGCGTGATGTGGAAGGACCGGTTGTACTGATCCTGGGTGGTACCGACCGGGCCGATGATCAAAACAAGTTAAGCGGGTTGATCAAAGAAAAAGTCACTGCGGTAGTGTGTCTCGGAACGACGCCGTGGAAATACGTGCAGGCATTTAGCGGAAGTGCCCATTTGATTATTCGTGCAACGTATATCCACGAAGCGGTGAAGACAGCGAAGATGCTGTGCAATGGGTCGACCAAAACAGTTTTGTTTGCGCCCGGTTGTCCGAGTTATGATGCATTTGATAATTACCGTAACCGCGGAAACAGTTTTCGCGAAGCGGTGAAAACAGAGTTCAATATTTCAAACTAAGTAAGCGATGAACGTGTTCAGCTATTTTAAGGGTGACAGGGTGATCTGGATGATCGTCCTGTTGCTTTCATTGCTGTCACTCGCCGCAGTGTATTCTTCGATTGTTACACTTGCATACAAATACCAGGACGGAGACACGGAAGTTTATCTTTTCAAACACTTCCGGTTGATCGTGCTGGGATTTGTACTGATGTTTATTACGCATCGCATCAAGTACACATACTATTCGCGGATCTCGCAGATCATGCTCATCGCAGCGGTGCCTTTGCTTTTGTATACATTGGCCAGTGGAGCCAACCTGAACGAAGCGAGCCGTTGGATTTCGATCCCGGGAACCGGGCTTACGTTTCAAACCTCAGACTTTGCCAAGCTCGCGTTGATCATGTATCTCGCACGCGTGCTCACACAAAAACAAAACGAGATCAACGACTTTAAAACAGTTTTGATCCACATCATGATTCCGGTTGCGCTTATCTGCGGACTCATTCTTCCGGCAAACTTCTCGACCGCGGCGCTCCTTTTTACCACCTGTCTCATCCTGATGTTTATCGGCCGGGTAAAATTGAAATACATCGGTGGTGTACTCGGAATCGGGATTCTCGGTTTTTGTTTGCTCCTCGCTATTGCAACCGTCGCGCCAAAAACACTTCCACGTGTAGCAACATGGGCGCAGCGTATTGAAACGTTTTTCACGGGAGCAGAAGATGCTGACCCGGATAAGAGCTTCCAGGCGAACCAGGCAAAAATTGCGATTGCAACCGGAGGAATTATTGGTAAGGGAGCCGGCAACAGCACGCAGCGAAATTTTCTGCCACATCCGTATTCAGATTTTATTTACGCCATCGTTATTGAAGAATACGGACTGGTCGGAGGAGTCGTCATTGTCCTGCTCTACCTGATATTACTTTTCAGGGGCGTACGCGTATCCACAAAATCAGAAAAAACATTTGGAACATTGCTCGGCTTCGGATTGGCGTTCAGTTTAATATTCCAGGGATTCATCAACATGGCTGTGGCCGTGAACTTGTTTCCGGTGACCGGACAACCATTGCCATTCTTAAGCATGGGTGGAACCTCATTGTTATTTTCCAGTATTGCGCTTGGAATCATATTAAGTGTTAGCCGCGAAAGCGGTGACGCCGGATCCGACGTGAAGGAAGGAGGTGACGTTGCCACAACTTAAATTCATCATCAGCGGCGGTGGAACAGGCGGGCATATTTTCCCGGCCATTGCTATTGCAAACGCGTTGAAAGCACGCGTACCCGATTCCGATTTTCTTTTTGTCGGTGCAGAAGGAAGAATGGAAATGGAAAAAGTTCCGGCTGCCGGTTATAAAATTGTCGGACTCTGGATCAGCGGTCTTCAACGCAAACTCACTTTATCCAATCTCTCGTTTCCTTTTAAAGTGATCAGCAGTTTGATCAAGGCAAAAAAAATTCTCAAAGAATTTAAACCGCACGCAGTGATCGGAACAGGTGGCTACGCCAGTGGACCGATGTTGCGCGTTGCTTCCAAAGCCGGCGTACCAACTGTTGTCCAGGAACAGAATTCTTACCCGGGCATTACGAACAGGGTACTTTCTGCACGCGTGAACAGAATTTGCGTGGCATACCCGGGAATGGAAAAATATTTTCCGGCACAGAAAATTGTATTCACCGGAAATCCGGTTCGCCAGGATATTCTGAGTTTGCAAGGCAAACATCCGCGGGCCATGGAATTTTTTAATCTGCAGGCCGATAAAAAAACACTACTCGTGATCGGTGGAAGTTTAGGTGCGCGTACGATCAACCAAAGCATCGCGGTCGGAATTGCAAAAATTGTTGAAGCCGGTTACCAGGTGATCTGGCAAACCGGAAAATCTTTTTTGCCGGAAGCTAAAGAGCGGACCAAAGAACTCACTGGTGTTTACGTGAGCGATTTCATCACGAAGATGGATCTCGCATACGCGGCTGCTGATCTGGTGGTTTCGCGGGCCGGCGCAAGTTCCGTTTCTGAACTTTGTCTCGTAGGAAAAGCATCGATACTTGTTCCGTCGCCAAACGTGGCCGAAGATCACCAAACGAAAAATGCGATGGCACTGGTGTACGAAGGCGCTGCTTTGCTCGTGAAAGATTCAGAAGCGCAGGCAACGCTTACCCGTAAATTACTGGACGTGTTTTCCAACGATGAATTGCGTACCGGGCTTGAAATAAAAATAAAACAACTCGGAACACCCAATTCAGCCGACCTCATCGCCGGTGAAATTTTAAAATTGATTCAAGACAATAAAAATAATGCTGGATAAACTCAGGCATATTTATTTCCTCGGAATCGGCGGCATAGGCATGAGCGCCCTGGCACGCTATTTCATCAGCAGGGGAGTACGTATTTCCGGGTATGATAAAACGCCAACTGAATTAACTGATCAATTGATTGCGGAAGGGATGAGCATTCACTTCGACGATGATGTGGCGGTTGTTCCCGGCGATATTGATCTTGTTGTGCTTACTCCCGCAATTCCTGCCGATCACAAAGAGTGGAAACATCTTCGCGAAAAAGGAATTCCGATCAAAAAACGTGCGGAAGTTCTCGGCATGATCAGTCGCGATTCGGTTTGTCTCGCTGTTGCGGGTACGCACGGAAAAACAACGACTACCACTATGCTCGCGCACCTGCTGCGCAGTTCCGGTGTGAACTGCACCGCATTCCTGGGTGGGATTGCGGCGAATTACCGAACAAACTATTTGCAGGGTGATAATAAAATTGTAGTTGTGGAAGCCGATGAATACGATCGCTCTTTCCTGCAACTTTCACCGTCGGGCGCAATACTCACCGCAATTGACGCTGATCATCTTGATATCTACGGCGATCATGATGCCGTGAAAAACAGTTACCTCGAATTTACCGGCAAAGTGAAAAACGGTGGCCACCTGGTGATCAAGGACGGAATCGATTTTTCGCTGAACGAAGAAACGGTGAAGACCGTGAACGTTACCCGGTACGGTATTGAAAATGGAGCAGCGACTTCCGGAAACGTTCACGTGAGCAACGGCGCTTTTGTTTTCAATTATAAAAACACAAAAAAATCGATCGACGATCTGCACCTTTCCATGCCTGGGCGGCACAATGTGGAAAATGCAACAGCGGCTATCACATTGGCGCTGGAGTTTGGCGCGACAACCGAAGGCATCAAAACGGGCATTCAGAATTTTCTAGGCGTTCATCGTCGGTTTGAATTTGCAGTCAGGACGGAAAAACTTGTTGTCATCGACGATTACGCTCACCATCCCGAAGAGTTGAAAGCCGCGATCTCGGCGGCACGCGAGATGTATCCCGGAAAACGGATCGCCGGTGTTTTTCAACCGCATTTGTTTTCGCGTACCCGCGATTTTGCAGATCAATTTGCACGAAGTCTTGAATTACTCGACGATGTTGTGCTTCTCGATATTTACCCGGCGCGCGAAAAACCAATGCCCGGTGTGACTTCAGCGATGTTGCTCGAAAAAATAAATCGCGATTCAAAACGACTTTCGACAAAAAGTGACCTGGTGGCTACAATCTCGTCGATGAATTTCGACGTCCTTCTCATGATGGGTGCCGGAGATATCGACCAGCTCGTGAAACCCGTTGCCGATGCATTGACGGAGAAAGGAGGCTGGAATGATTAAGAAGATTCTTGTTATTTCCGGTTGGGCTTTCTGCGGACTCGCTATTATTTTTCTCACCGGCTTCGCTGTGCATCAGCATAACAATCGCGCAGTTTCGGGAGTGGAAATTTCCATCGAACGGAAGGCCGACCAGTTTTTTGTTTCTGAAGAAGATGTAAAAACGTCGTTGATCCAGCATGGATACGGAACTTCGAACCAGTCTATTTCTTCGATCAACATTCCGGCCATTGAAAAACTGGTTGCGGCGCACTCCGGTGTTCAAAGCTGCGAAGCGTCGATCAACGTTGAAGGAAAAGTTCACGTGACTATTCTCCAGCGCCGACCGGTTGCACGTCTCACCAACATGTCCGGCGAATCGTATTATTTCGATGACCAGGGAAAACTCATGCCATGGTCCGATACGTACACCGCGCCGGTCATCGTGGTCAACGGATTTTTTGCGGATTCGTACGCGGCCATGTCAACAATTGATTTCAGTACGATCGCAGCAGACTCGGCGCTCAAATCTTCAACACTGCTCGACGATATCTGGCTCGTAGTAAAAAGCATTGACGCCGATTCCTTCCTGCGTGTGCAAATGGCGCAACTGTATGTTTCGCGCGAGAACGGTTTTGAATTGATTCCACGCGTGGGAAGTCACAAAATTATTTTCGGATCTGCGGAAGGCGTGGAAGGGAAATTCAAAAAACTCAATTTGTTCTACATGTACGGTTTGAACACAACCGGCCGATGGAACGAGTACAGTGCAATAGATCTTCGTTATAAAAATCAAATAGTTTGTACCAAAAAGCCAAACACAAATGGAATCTGAAATCGTAGTCGGTCTCGACATTGGAACTACCAAAATAGCCGCTTTGGTAGGACGCCGCACAGAACACGGGAAAATTGAAATTCTCGGAATGGGCAAGGCCGAATCATTGGGTGTTGCCCGTGGTGTAGTGCTCAATATTGACGAAACGGTCAAGGCGATAAAAATGGCGCTCGAGGAAGCGAGCAACAAGTCCGGTGTCGACATTAAAGTTGTCAACGTGGGTATTGCCGGCCAACACATCAAGAGCTTGCAGCACCGCGGAATGAAAACGCGCCGGAGCATCGACGAAGAGATCAGCCAGAAAGATATCGACGAGCTGATTGAAGACATGTACCGTTTGGTGATGTCGCCAGGCGAAGAAATTATTCACGTGATTCCGCAGGAATACATTGTCGACAATGAAATCGGGATCAAGAACCCGATTGGCATGTCGGGAACACGTTTGGAAGCAAATTTTCACATCATCACGGGACAGGTGGCTGCTGCCCGGAACATTTATAAGTGCGTGAACAAAGCAGGTCTTGAAGTGGCGGACCTCACGTTGGAACCATTGGCTTCGGCCGATGCAGTA
>DATHKF010000290.1:0-7447 GCA_035489505.1 Bacteroidia bacterium
CCACAACCGTTCCCACAACGGTATCGGCGCCGCAGAAACCATTCACGATTAAAGTCACCGGGAAAGTTCCGGCGGTGTTATACGTTTGCGTATGCGGGCCAGCTGTTACAGCTGTATTTCCGTTTCCAAAATCCCATTGCCAGGTCAACTGATCGCCCAGCGAAGCCTGCGTGAACGTAACACTTCCTCCCTGGCAAATGGTGGTGTTCATCGGTGTAAACGCAGCTACAACAGCCGGGTGAACGGTAATATTTACCAATGAATCGCGTGTGCCACAATGATTGGAAACCACCAAACGAATTGTGTGATTGACCGGGTTGTTTCCCGCAGGTGCAGTGAATGTCACGGGCGCAATATTTACCGCACTCGAAACAAATACACCGTCGACGTACCATGCGTATGACAGCGCTCCGCCGGTTGAGGTATTCGTTGCCGTAACCAGGAGCGGTGTACAGCCATTCGTGGGTGTCACCAAAAGATTGACATCCGGAATAGTATCGATCACAATCACACGGGTCATTGTATCTGTTCCGCATGCGCTTCCCGCGATGAGTGAAACAGTGTACGTGCCCACGTAATACGTTTGCGGCGGAGGATTTCCTGTACCGGTAATTATGTTTCCGTTTCCAAAATCCCAGGTGTAATTATTTGCTGGTGAAACTCCGGTTGACAAATTGGTAAACGTCACCAGCTGCGGAGAACATCCGGGATTGGGTGTTGCATTGAAGTTCACAATCGGAGCGCCAACGACAATGATCGGACTTACCGTTGATTGCGACGAGTTACAACTGTTCGATGCTGTAAGCGTGATCGTGTATGTTCCAGCAACCGTGTACACGTGCGTCGGAGGGATCGGACTCGTTGTTGTGATCGGTGGTGTGTTATCACCGAAATTCCAGACATACGTTGTTGCGTTCTGCGATGCCTGGACGGGAGTAACCGTAAGCGGCAAACATCCCGACATCTGCATGATCGGAACACTGAACGAAGCGCCAACGTAACGTTCGAAAATCACAACGAGTGTGGCCGTGGCCGTACAACCGTTTGGTCCGGTTGCAGTCATAGTTACCGTAAATGTTCCGTACGTATTATACGTGTGCGTAAAATTCGCGTTCGAAGCCGTTGTATAATTCGGTGTGGCGTCTCCGAAACTCCAGGTGTAACTGGTTGCACCCGTAGTGAAATTCGAGAACGTAACAATTTCGCTTGTCGTTGGATCTCCCGGCAACAAACAGTTGATCGTGTTTCCATCACCATCATTTCCAGCAATGCTTACCAACGGAATCGCAAGCGCGGTGACGGCCATGGTAAACGTGCTGGTACATCCCACGAAGTTTGTAACTACGAGTGTAACGGTGTACGTTCCTCCTGCTGCATACGTATGCGTTGGGTTTTGCTGCGTGGATGTTCCGGCGTCACCAAAATTCCAGTTGTACGTAGTAGAGGCTGTTGTGCCCGTTGACGTATTCGTGAATGTTACCGGGAGTCCCGCGCACTGGTTGTTCGGATTGAACGTGAATGACGCTACAGGCAAAGGATGAATTCTGACCGTTACGATTCCTGTATCCGTACATGGACCCGATGGATCGGTGGCCACAACCATATATGTATACGTTCCAACAGTTGTAATCGTTGATCCGGTAGGCGCTGTAAGCCCGGACGTGCTCGCAAAAAGAACCGCGTTGCAATACCAGTTATACGTAGCTGTTCCGTTGTTGGCGCCGGTACTCGTGTTTACAAAGTTGACTGTAACGGGACCGGGGCCGCAAATGTTGGTCACAGAAGGCGTGAAAGACGTGTTTACCTGCGGACAGTTCGCGTAAGCCCCGAACGACCAGAGGATAAAAACCGAAAAAATGAAGTGTCGTAATCGTGTATTCAACGTGTATGGATTCGAATGGTGTGCCTTAATTCGAGTCTTTGATAAATGTAGGGAAATTGATCAGAAAACTCATTCTCAATAACCTACGTAATTATGTGGATGTAAGATTATATCCCATTTTACATCTACTTTTGACCACATGAACGAATCTTCAGCGGAATTAAGCGAAAAATCGCGGCAGAAAAGTTCAGGTTGGCTGTGGCGTTATACGCGATTACTCTTCATAGGTTTTATATGTTGGTTAATTGTCCGCAGTTTTATTTTCCAGACCATGTACATCCCTTCCAATTCGATGAGCGGAACGCTGCACGAGGGCGATTACATTTACGTGAACAAGCTGGTGTACGGTACACGAACACCCATGACGTTGCTTTCCAATCCGTTTTCATCTGACTCCTGGCTCGACTGGATCCAGTTCCCTTACTACCGCTTACCCGGTTACGGGGCGGTGCAGGTGAACGATATCATCGTATTCAATTTACCGACCGATACGGCGCTGCCGGTCGATTGCCGCCAGCTCTACATCAAACGATGCGTGGCTTTGCCCGGCGATAGTTTTTCCATCGTACACGGAACCGTTTTTGTGAATGGACATGCGATCCGTGATCCGGAACTGATCACTCAACTGTATACGGTGGCTTTGAAGCGCGAAGAAAATCCGGATTCATTGTTTGGTAAACTCGGAATACCCGGAAAATTTCCTTCGTTAGATCGTATTCATTATGCAGTGCGAATGACTGCAGCACAGGCCGACTCGCTGGAGAAAACCGGGAAAACAAATTCGGTTGTCCTGAGCATTCTCGATGCCGACCGGTACGATTATAAAATGTTTCCGCAGAACACGACTAAAAATTACCGGTGGAACCTCGATAATTTCGGACCGTTAGTGGTGCCCGCAAAAGGAAAGACGATTGCACTTTCCAAAGACAATATTCATGTCTATAAAACGGTGATTGTGGAATACGAGGAAAACAAACTCGAGAACCGCCACGATTCCGTTTTTATCAATGGAAAATTTGCGCCGTCGTACACGTTTCAAATGGATTATTATTTCGTGATGGGCGATAACCGGTATGACTCGTTTGATTCGAGGTATTGGGGGTTTGTGCCGGAGAATCATTTGATCGGCAGAGCGAGCCCGACCAACTGGTGATGGGCGAGGCCATCAAGAAGCGAAGTCACAAAGAAACACTAAGTTGAAATTGCTTCGTGCACCTTAATGGGTAGAACGACAGACACGATGATCATAGCATTTTTCAACCACCAAGTACACCAAGTACACCAAGAAGATGCTTTAAGACGCTTGGTGTACCTGGTGCCCTTGGTGGTAAAACTGGGTTTTGCTCTTAGCTTGGGTCAATGCGCATCAAACCCCAGGAGACATGCAATGCGAATAGCAAACCCAGTCGCTACCCCTTAGTGACTTCGTGTCTTAGTGGCAAAAATCAATTATCTTTCTAAGATGAAAAAACTTCTACTCCTTCTCGCTTCACTCAGCTGTATCCAATCGTTTGCGCAAATGCAACTGATGATTGCCTCGGGAACACAAGGATTCGGCAATAACTGGGACGCTGCGGCATCAGTAACATACGATACCCAGGAAAATATATATGTAACCGGCTATTTTGCGAGCGACTCTATCACCTTCGGAAATATTACGTTGCACAATCAGGGCGGTGCCGACATGTATATTGTGAAATATGACCTTGTTCTTAACGTACAATGGGCTTTAAGCATTGGCGGCAGCGGTGGAGAATATGGACAGGGAATTACTGCAGATAGCAGCAACAATATTATTGTAGTTGGAAATTTCGAGAGTGCTTCGATCGTCATGGGAAATGATACGCTGGTCAATCACGCTGCAGGAACTCCGGATATGTTTATTGCGCGTATAGATGTGAACGGAAATTTTCTCTGGGCGCGCAATGAAGGAGGTACAAACTATGACAACTGTGGAGGAGTTGATATGAATCCAGTGAACGGAGATATTTATGTAGCTGGTGCTTACTACCTCAGTGACATGATCATTGAAAACGATACGTTCGTAAATCGTGGTGGATACGATATGATCCTGATGAAATTCGATCTCGCGGGAAATTACCTGTGGGCGCAGGATGGCGGTGGTAATTTAAATGATCTTGGAAATGGAGTTGCGTGGGATGCGTCATCCAATCACGTAGTTGTG
Source organism: Bacteroidia bacterium (assembly GCA_035489505.1). Taxonomy (GTDB): domain Bacteria; phylum Bacteroidota; class Bacteroidia; order Palsa-965; family Palsa-965. Next base: position 4,068 of record DATHKF010000290.1, read on the forward strand.
TCGGGAGGATTTGCAGGCGACAGCTTGATTTTCCCCAATGGAGATACACTGGTCAACGCATTTTCAGGTCAACCCGATATTTTTGTGGTGAAGTACGATCCTTCCGGAAATTTTGTGTGGTCGCGAAGAGCGGGTGCAGCCGATAACGATCACTCGGTTTCAGTAGACGTTGATGGTAACGGACAGGTGTATGTTGCCGGTCACTATCATAGTCTTTCGTTCGTTGTTGGAAACGACACGCTCGTGAACCAGGGAATGGGTGATGCATTTCTGATTGCGTACGACATAAACGGAAATCCGTTATGGGCAAAAACTGCCGGAGGAATGGATCATGATTTCGGTTACCACGTTTGGGTAGATAACGGAAACAGAATTTATTTCTCTGGAATGTACATGAGTTCCAGCATCACTTTCGGATCGTTTACACACAACAACATGATGATGGGTATGGAAGATTTATTCCTGACCATGTATGCCCCGTGGGGATTTGAATCGGGTTCACTTACCGGCGGTGGAATGGGAGCAGATTATGTAGCCAGCCTGGTTTCCAACATTGCAGGCATATATATGGTAGGTGGATTCACATCAACAACGTTGTGGGCAGGTTCTGCAACGCTAACCAATACGGATCCTTCCGGCAACACAGGAGATGCAATGGTATTAACGAGCTTTATACCGTTGAACATGACAGAACCGATCGATGAAAATAATTTCAGCGTTTACCCGAATCCGGGAACGGGCGTTTTCAATTTTGTGAATCCGCAAAATGAAAATGTGCGCGTTGAAATTTTCAATGCGATTGGCCAGCAGGTTTATATTTCGGAAAATAATTCTGCCGCAACTTTCGCAGTTGATCTGAGTGGTGAACCGGCGGGGATTTATTTCGCAAAAATGCTCACCGCGGAGGGCTTTCAGACTTTTACATTAATTGTTGAATAGACGCAAAGCCGCAGAGGTCGCTAAGATTTCGCAAAGGCCTTGTGCAGAACTCTTTGCGCTTTCCTTTGCGGACTCTGCGGCTTTGCGTCTATTTGGCTGGTAGTCAGCATCTACCAAAGCCTTCAATTTTAATCCGAATCGCCCAATCCGCGACCAGCGTTATTCCGTATTTCTTCAGACACAAATGGGCAACAGCAATCTGAAGGAATAGTTTATCCCAACAAACTCATGAAAAAAAGTACTAAAACACTTATCAAAGTGTCGGTGGTAGCAGTTGCAGCTGTTGCCCTGGGATTCTGGGATTCGCAGGAAACGCAGGTGGAAGCGTCAAGCCACAGGGAGGCACCGTTGATTGCCAACGACCCCCTGGCTGACAATACAGATCTGTACGCGTTCCGGAGTCCGGATGACACCAACACAGTAACCATCATCGCCAATTATGTTCCGCTCCAGCTTCCGCAGGGTGGACCAAACTATTCTTCGTTTGGCGAAAACATCCGGTATGAAATTCATATCGAGAACGACGGAACAACGGGTGATGACATCACGTACCGTTTCACGTTCACTAAAGTGAATGAAGACCCGACTACATTCTTCAACATCCGTCTCGGGCAGGAAAACCTGAAGACCTCGTATGTTGCTGAGAAGAGCATCAACAGCGGTCCGTTCTCTACAATCGTAGCGTCCGGTGTTGTTCCTCCTCCGAACATCGGGCCACGTTCGATCAGCGATCCAACAGTTGGACTCGGTGCAGCGAACTATGATGCGCTGATGAACGGAGCAATCGCAGCTGCAACAGGTGGTGGCGGTGAAACCGTTTACTGCGGACCAGCTGATGATCCGTTCTTCGTTGACCTCGGCGGTGTGTTCGATCTCGGACAAACACGTGCCGGTGCCGGTGAAAAAGACGGTGTAGGACACAAGAATGTGCACAGCATCGCAATCAAAGTTCCGATTGCAACACTTCAGAAAAACAACCAGCCTGTAACTGCTGCGGCGAATATTCTCGACAGCGATTACATCATTGGTGTATGGGCTTCTGCAAGCCGTCCTGCAACACGTACATTAAGCATGACCGGTGGCAACCCAGTTGACACAGGTACATGGGTACAGGTGTCGCGTATTGGAATGCCATTGACCAACGAAGCGATAATTCCTGTTGGTAGCAAAGACGCATGGAATTCACGCACTCCTTATACAGAAGATCCTGCAACAGACGATTACTTCTGTAATCCTGAACTCGGTCTTTATATGGACGCATCGTTGTTTGGTAACGCGGTTCCTGCATTGTCAGCACTTCGCATCCAGCGCAACACGTTGCAGTCATTCGACTTTGGAAATACACATGACGGTCTCTGGGTGATCCGCGCTACCAACGGTGGTGCAGGAACTGCTCTCGACACCATGCTGTTTGGTAACTACCTGCTTCGCCAGGGCAAACCACGTTCGGTCGATCTGCTTCCGATTTTCCATACCGGTGTTCCTAACCTCGCGCCTTATCACCTGGCAACCGGTAAAAACGGAAATCCATTAGCGAATGGAAAGCCATTCATCAACAACTTCCTGCCAACGTTTGGTGATATGCTTCGCCTGAACATGGCTGTGCCGGTTACTCCACGCAGTCACCCGCAATTCTCTTCACTCGGAATTGTACAGGCCTGTGTGCTTGGTTTGACAACTGCACCATACAATACTACTGCTAACCTCGAATGGATTCCGAACATGGATGGATTCCCGAACGGTCGTCGTTTGGAAGATGACGTTACGCGTATCGAACTCCAGGCGGTTTCCGGTGTTGCGTTGGCTGCAATCGGTCTGTGGTATGATGATTACACTTCAGGAAATCCTGTAACGCAGGACCTGCTGGATGTACTTACCTACACAACAGGTGTTGAACAAAACGATACTACGTTCCGTACATCGTTCCCTTACGTTCAGGCTCCATGGAGTGGATATGATAACCACAGTGGTCAATAACAGCAACGAACTATCCTAAAAGAAAAATCATGAAAAAGATATCAACCCGAACCATTCTCAAACTCTCAGCAGTTGCCGTTACAGCAATTGCACTGGGGTTCTGGGATTCGCAGAAGACACCCGTTGAGGCTTCGAGCCACCGGGAAGCTCCGTTGATTGCCAATGATCCGTTGTCTGATAACACAGATCTGTACGCATTCAGAAGTCCGGACGACACGAATACAGTAACCATCATCGCAAACTATGTTCCGTTGCAGTTGCCGCAAGGCGGACCGAACTACGCATCGTTTGGCGAAAACATCCGGTATGAAATTCATATCGAGAACGACGGAGTTGCAGGTGATGACCTCACTTACCGTTTCACGTTCACCAAACTGAACGAAGATCCGACTACGTTTTTCAACATCCGTCTCGGACAGGAAAACCTGAAGACTTCTTACACTGCTGAGAAGAGCATCAATGGC
>DATHKF010000291.1:0-13830 GCA_035489505.1 Bacteroidia bacterium
AATTCCAAAAGAAGCAACTTCCAGTGAAAGTGTTTTGGCCCAGTTACCCACTGCTGCACGGATCGTATTCGAAACTCCAAGTCCTTTCAAAGGCTGTTTCACCGACGTGGAAATTACATTGATGATCCTTCCGTATCCAGCGGCTTTCATTCCCGGAAGAACAGCTTGCGCGAGAATATGATTGCACACCAGGTGCGACGAAAATGCAGCAAGAAACTCTTCTGTTTTTGCATCTGCAATGGGACCGCCCGGAGGGCCGCCTGTATTGTTCACCAGGATGTGCACCGGTTTTCCTTTTTGCAGGTATGCACCAATGGCTTTTTCAACATCAGCCGGCGATGAAAAATCAGCGACGATGTAATCATGCGTTCCCATGCGTTCGAGTTCGCCCACGGTTGCTTTCAGTTTTTCTTCGTTGCGGGCAACAAGGGTAACATCAGCACCGAGCAATGCAAGTTCAATGGCAGCAGCTTTTCCGATTCCCTGCGTACTTCCGCAAACGAGGGCATGCTTTCCTGTGAGGTCGAGGTTCATGGCGCTAAATTAGTAAATAGACGACAGGCGGTAGACGATAGTCCACACAAACCTTTACACACCGACGTTCTATCGCCTATCGCCTCTCATCTATCGACTAAATTCTTATCTTCGCTAGACAAATCTATTCCCATGATCACCCGCGCGTTCAACTTCAAAAAATGGATCGACGAGAACCGTCATCTCCTCAAACCACCGGTTTCCAACAAGGTTGTTTACAAGGATGCTGAGTTCATCATTATGGTTGTGGGCGGACCGAATTCGCGCAAAGATTACCACTACAACGAGAGCGAAGAATTTTATTACCAGCTCGAAGGCGGAATCAATGTGATGATCCAGGAAGATGGAAAAGCGGTGAACATTCCTATTAACGAAGGAGAGATTTTCCTGCTTCCGCCAAACACGCCGCATAGTCCCGGCCGCGGACCCAATACCATTGGACTGGTCATTGAACGCAAGCGTCGCGAAGGCGAGAAAGATGGCTTGCTGTGGTTCTGCGAAAAATGCAACAACAAACTCTACGAAGAATATTTTGTTCTCACCGATATTGCCACGCAATTTCAAACCGTGTTTGCAAAATATTATGGCAATGTCGATCTCCGTACCTGCAAGAAATGCGGTCACGTGATGGAACCACCTGCTAATCCTGTATAATTTTTTCTGTTCACTATGTCCGGTAAACTCACGCGAAAAGAAAGAGCTGAACTGCAACGCGCGAAACAACAGGCTGCACCAGTTCCTGTTACTGCTGCGAAGAAAAAAACAACACCTGTCCGCCGCGAAAATCGTTCGTTCATCCGTGGGCTGAACATTATCCTGATCGTACTGGTCATAGCCATCTACGGAAACTCGCTGGCTAACTGGTACGCGCTCGACGATTACGGCGTGATCCTGGAAAATACACAGACCAAACGCGGAACATCAGCCGTCTTCGAAATTTTTAAGTCGGCTTACCGGACAGGAACCACAAGCGGCGACAACGTTTTGTACCGCCCCTTGTCAAAAGCAATGTTTGCCATTGAGTGGAGTTTGTCTGAACGTGGAGCAGGACTCAGTCATTTCATGAACCTAGTGTGTTTTGCGCTCAGCATTGTCCTCCTGTTTAAAATGTTGAGACTGTATATGCGCGGCAACATTATTGTTCCGTTTATTACGGCATTGATCTTTGCGGCGCATCCCATTCACACCGAAGTAGTGGCCAATATCAAGGGACGCGATGACATCATGTGCTTTCTCTTTTTCGTTCTCACAGCCATCTACGTTCACCGGTACACTATTTCTGCGCAAACGAAACATCTTGCTTTCGCCGCGGGCGCTTTCTTCCTCTGTTGTCTTTCCAAAGAATCTGCAATTACTTTCGTTGCCGTTATTCCGCTGATGCTTTATTTTTTCACGGAAGCCACAAGAAAAACGTTCATCAACGTTGGCGCAATGCTGGGTGGCGTGACCATTCTTTTTCTTCTGATCCGCGCTGCAGTATTGTCCGGTGAATCTCCCGGCGTGCCTGTGGTAGATAATTACATCGTCGGCATTGATGGATTTCTCACGCAACGTATCACGGCTATAGCCATCGCCGGAATTTACCTCCTCAAATTATTCGTTCCTTATTCACTCGTGTCCGATGCTTCGGTTTCACAGATCCCGGTTTATCATATCAGTGACTGGCAATTCCTCGTACCGTTCGTGATTTTCCTGGCCGCATTTGCATTCGCGGTGATGAAATTCAAAAGCAAACACCCGGTTTCATTCGGTATACTTTATTTCTTCATCACGTTCTCGCTCGTTTCTAATATTGTCTTTCTCCTGGGAACCAACTACGCAGAACGATTGCTCTATGCGCCTTCGTTGGGAATCTGTTTTGCCGTAGCGTATCTCATTGCGAAAATTTTCCGTTCCGAAGAAACTTCCATCGATTCAGTCGGTGAATTTTTTCGCGCGCACCGGAATGGTCTGATCTTAACTGGCGTTATTGTTATCGCCTACTCGTTCATTACCATCCAGCGTAACCCGGAATGGAGCGACAACGAAACATTGTACTCAACCGACCTGGGTAAGTCGCCAAACAGCTGCAAGCTGCATTATTATTATGCGAATCATCTGGTGCAGCTGGATTCACTGGCTAAATTTCCGGAAGGAACCAAAGAGCGCGAAAGAAGAATCGATACGGCGATTTTTGAATTCAGAAAATCCATTTCGCTTTATCCCGCGTATACGGATCCGATGGATCGGTTGGGGCAAATGTTCTTCGAAAAGAAGATGATTGATTCTTCTGGCTATTACCACAAACTGGCCACAACGCTTGCACCGCGCAGCGCCATTTACCACAACAATTACGGACGCATGCTGTTTGTAACCGGGCAACTGGATGAAGCCCAGGTTGAATTTGAAAGCGCCATCCGTTTGAATCCCGGCTATGCACATGCATTGAACAACCTCGCCAGCGTACACGGAACGCGCGGAGCTAATTACGTGAACGAAGGCAAAAAAGACACGGTCCACGCCGCGGAGCTGAACCAGAAAGCGGTTGAATGTTACCAGAAATCACTCGAATATTCGCTGAGGTCGGTGCAGTACGATCCGAATTACGCACAGGGCTACCAGACCACCGCCATTACATACGCCAGCCTGGGCAACCAGGCGAAATACCAGGAGTACATGCAACTTTCTAAACAGGTTTCGGGAAAATAAATGCTGACGATAGACATTCACACACATATTTTACCCGAGAACATTCCCAACTGGAAAGAGAAGTTTGGTTATGGCGGATTTATCCAGCTCGATCATATTCGACCGTGTTGCGCAAGAATGATCCGCGACGATGGAAAATTCTTTCGCGAGATCGAAGACAATTGCTGGAGCGCAGAAACGCGGATCAAAGAAAGCGATGCGCAGGATGTACAGGTGCAGGTGCTTTCAACTGTTCCGGTGATGTTCAGCTACTGGGCAAAACCGCAGGATTGTCTCGAGGTTTCTGTTTTCCTGAACGATCACATCGCCGATATCTGCAAGCGCTTTCCAAAGCGTTTCATTGGTCTCGGAACAATTCCGATGCAGGATGCAAAACTCGCTGTGCAGGAATTGAAACGTTGTAAGGAAATTGGTTTGAAGGGCGTGCAGATCGGCACGAACGTGAATCAGAAAAACCTGGACGAGCCGGAGTTCTTCGAAATTTTCAAAGCCTGCGAAGAACTGGACCTCGCTGTTTTTGTTCATCCCTGGGAAATGATGGGCGAACAAGACATGCAGAAATACTGGCTGCCGTGGCTGGTTGGAATGCCTGCAGAAACTTCGCGTGCCATTTGCTCGATGATCTTCGGTGGAATATTTGAACGCCTTCCAAAACTTCGCGTGGCGTTTGCACACGGCGGCGGATCATTCCCATCCACTGTTGGACGCGTGCAACACGGTTTCGATTGTCGTCCCGATCTGGTCGCGATCAACAACAACGTTCCACCGAAAAATTATATCTCCAAATTCTGGATCGACTCGCTCGTGCATGATAAGAACATGCTCAACTTTGTGGTCGACCAGTTCGGCCCTGATCGCGTTGCACTCGGCAGCGATTACCCGTTTCCGCTGGGAGAAAATGTCCCGGGAGCGCTCATCAAATCGATGGACTGGAGCGAGGAGAAGAAGGAGAAGGTGTTGAGTGGTGCGGCGTTGGAGTGGTTGGGAATGGAGAAAGATGGGTTTAAGTAGATAAGCGAACGTTATGCAAAGCCTCCATCGCAAATCTGCAAAAACGTTACCTGCAATCTGAAAAATCAACAACAAATGAATAGAATCTTAATCTTCCTTCTGATCGGGATTACATTTTCCTGCCAAACAGCAAAGGAAAAACAAAGCAATGTTGTCACAACAGACATCGATAATTTTTGGGCTGCTTACGATTTGGCAATACAAGAACCCGACAGCTTAAAGCAGATTAAATTGATTGATTCGCTTTATATACAGAAAGGAACTTTGGGTTTGCAGAAAATAATGGAGGCAAAAAATTATACTGCCCAGGAGTATGTGGAACTCATAAATAAATATCCCAAGTATTGGAACTCCATACGGAAGAATACTTACAAATCTAAAAACCTGGCAGCCGAATTGAATGAGGGAATTGAGAAGTTAAGGAGTATTTATCCCCAATTAAGACCCGCTAAAATCTACTTCACTATTGGAGCCATGCGAACCAACGGAACGACACGAGACAGTTCAGTTCTTATTGGCAGTGAATTAGCTATGGCAGACAGCTCCACAGATATTTCAGAATTTGAAGGCGAAACCAAAGAGTGGTTGAAAACATTTTTTGACTCTGATCCCATAGATGGCTTGGTGTTGCTGAATGTTCATGAATATATTCACACACAGCAGAGTCCGATACCGAATAATCTACTACATACGGTTTTGTATGAGGGAATAGCTGAATTCGTTTCTGTCAAGGCATTGGGAGTGCCATCCAATGCTCCTGCAATTGAATTCGGAAAAAGCAATCCTGCTGTAAGGGATAAATTTGAACGTGAAATGTTTTACGAATGGACATTTGATTGGTTATGGAGTAATTCACCTAACGAATTTGGAGTAAGAGATTTGGGTTATTACGTTGGATATGCGATTGCTGAAAGACATTATGAAAAATCAAGCGACAAACAAAAAGCCATTAAAGAATTGATTGAGTTAAACTACGGCGACCCCGAAATGATTGACGTTTTTATTGACCAAACTGAGTTCTTTTCAAAACCCATAGAAGTTTTAAGACAAAAAGATCAGGAAGAAAGGCCCAGGGTTACACGGATAAAGCAATTTGAAAATCGTTCTCTGAATGTTTTCGCGGGTACCCAGGAAATCACCATTGAGTTCTCTGAAAAGCTGAACGGTTACAATACAGGTGTTGATTATGGCGAATCAGGTGAAGACGCATTTCCTGAGGTTACCAATCGCTTTTGGTCCAAAGACTCAACAGCGTGGACTATTCAAGTAAAATTAGAACCTCAAAAAAGGTATCAATTTTGGATCACGAATAACTTTAGAACAGCAGACAACATACCGATCCTGCCATATTTAATTGAGTTTCAAACGGGTGAAAAATAAAGGTCGCAGGTAACAGCGTGTATGTGGCAATAGCGCGTGAAGTGGTCATCGAATATCTGTGCATTTAGGAAACCTGGTGCTAAACGGGAAGTAAACATGTCCGATCCGCTACTGCACATACGCCACCATGCATTCGCAGAAAAATTAAACAAGACACCACAACAAAAAAATGACCTACCAGTTAGATACCGTTACACTAGAATTGGTTGTGACTGCCTGTCAAATGGAGTCGAACCATATATGGATGCAGGGAGATTTTGAGATTAGATTTAACGGAGAAAAGCCTTGTGCGGATGGCGACATTCTTGACGCGACGGAATTTCTGAAGAGTATAGAGCAGGATGGCGAATATGCCATCTTTTCATGCAACTGCGGCGTTCCTCAATGCAGCGGATGGACCAAAGGAATCCAGGTTTTACATTCGGAAGAATCCATCCGATGGACCAATCTCAACAATGGGAAAACCTGGCACTTTGACAAACAAGAAATAAAAGGGAATCTGAATACCATTCGGGACGAAGTAGAAATCTACAAGAAGTTTTTTAGTCAAAAGGGAATTGAATACGTTGGAGTTGGATATACATGGTGAAATATATTCAGGCAAAAAAATGAAGACAGCCATGCCTGAATTCTGGTAATGCAGGTTTTTCTTGCAAAATCATGAAAGGCCCCTCCACATTTCAATCCATTCAATGGTGTTGATTTGTTATATTTGCATATGACCTATCGCGTCGAAATATTAAATCCTAAGGCCGGAAAGCTTCTCCAGGATCTTGCAGATTTGAACCTGATCACGATTTCTGAAAATGAGGACGACAGTCTTTCTGGAATCCTCAAAAAACTGCGAACGAAAGCGAAAAAGAACGCTCCGACTCTCGCCGCTATTACACGAGAAGTTGATTTGATCAGAAAGAAACGCTATGCCAAGGAGAAAAGATAGAATCGTAATCGATACAAATCTTTGGGTGAGTTTCCTTATTACAAAAGATTATTCCGCACTTGACGATCTACTTTCTGAAAAAAAGGTTGTGTTATTATTTAGTGACGAGCTACTCGCAGAGTTTATTGATGTATGTCAGCGGCCGAAATTGAAAAAATATTTTTCAGATTCCGATTTACGTGTTCTCCTCGTCGCTATTCGGAAATACGCAGAGTTTATTGAGGTCAAGAGCACCATCAAAGTTTGCCGGGATCCGAAAGATAATTTTCTTCTTGCTCTCGCTAAGGATGGAAAAGCAAGTCACCTGATTACCGGTGACGGGGATTTACTGGATATGAAGCGACACAAGCAAACAACAATAGAATCTTTCTCCGCATACTTGACCAAACAACGGTAAGCGAGCAATAGAGCGGTCGAAATCGACTTCTATGCAGACGGTTTCCACCCTTTCACAGACCATCTCCTCCTTTTAACAGATTTCCCCTGTAACCAATTGGCATTCTTTCCGTCTCATACCCAATAACCGTACCTTTGCACAGCCTTACGATCAATGCCACAATACATTCAAAGATTCAAAAATTCAAGATTCAAAAATTGGCACGTACACCAATCTTTGAATCTTGAATTTTTGAATACCAGTTTCTTCAAACGGGTGTTGCTTTCGCTTACCATTCTCATTGCCTTCGGAGCCAATTCATTCGCCGGTGTAATCAAAGGAACCGTCCGCGATACACTCGGTCAGCCAATACCGTACGTGCTGATCATGGAGAAAAATACTTCCTACGGTATCAACACCAATCTCGATGGAAGTTATTTTCTCGAACTCAAAGCCGGAACGCACACGCTCGTTTTTTCGCAGCTTGGGCTCGCCACGCAGGAACACGTTGTTGTTATACCGGCCGGCAAATCGGTGATTCTTGATGTGGTGATGAAAACCACTTCGAAAGAACTGGGTGCAGTGGAAATTGTTGCGAAAGGCGATCGCGACAAAGGCAAAGAGATCATGAAAAAGGTGGTTGCGCGCCGCGACAATTACTGGAAGCGCGTCGACAATTACAAATGCAAAACGTACCAGAAATCGTCGCTGGAGAAATATAAAATTCAACGTCCGGGTGGCGATTCATTGTACGCGAAAGAAGAACCGGAGAAAGATAACTTCGATTCTGCGCTGGCGAAAATTGATACCACGAAACGTCGCGGGAGAAAAAAGGCCGCTAGAATCAAAGAGCAGCAGAAACAATCGGCGCAACTCAAACGTGCTTTCGCTGATAAACCGCTCAACCTGATCGAGAGCATTTCCATTACGTATTTCGATTCGCCCAACCGGTTCAAGGAAAACGTTCTCGCGTACCACGATTATGCGCCACGCATCCGTTACGACGGCGGAGAAATTTCCGGAACGGTAGGTTACGGCGAACATGAAATCATTCCCATGCAATGGGACGATGAAAATCCGTACATGCTCATGAACAATGCGCAGAGCATGGATTTTAATTTCTACAAAAATTACATCGATGCACCTGCATTGGCCACGCGCCCTTTACTCTCGCCTGCTGCGGCCACCGCTTTTCTCAATTACCGGTTCGAGTTTTTGAATTCATTCGAAGAAAATGGAAAAACGTATCACAAGATCAGCGTTATTCCATTGTTCAAAGAAGATGCGCTCTTCTCCGGTTTTCTTTTCATCGAAGACAGTACGTGGGCCATTAAGTCGGTGAACCTCGCCATCAATCCCGGTGTGCTGCTCTACTGCAAAGAATTTTTCATCATCCAGGATTATTCGGAAGTGAAAGCCGGAATTTTTCTTCCCGTTCGCCGCGAATTCATTTACACCATCCGCGAAGGGAAATACAACATCATTGGGAACACGCGTGCCGATCACTCCGACTACGAAGTGAATATTCAATTCCCGAAAAAAACGTTCAACGACGAAATCCGCCATTACGATGATGCTGCATTCGACCGCGACAGTGCGTACTGGGTGAACAACCGGACGATCCAGCTGAAGGATAAGGAAATCTCCTACATCCACTCTGTCGACAGTCTCGAAGCGTATTACGCCAGCGAAGAATACCTCAACAAGGCAGACTCCTCCTACAATCACATCAATGTGTGGAGCTTTTTGCTGAATGGTGTGGCGCACCGCAACCGTTTTACCGGTAACGACTGGTTCATCGATCCGCTCATTAACCAGATGATCTTTTTTGGCGTGGGCGGATATCGCCACCGGTTGGGCGGCAGCTACTCGCACGATTACAAAAACGGTTTCAAACTGGAAACCGAAGGACAGATTGATTACGGATTCAAGAATCGCGACATCCGTGGAAAAGTCGGAGTGGGCCTCACGTATTACCCGCTGAAGTTTGTGCGAACGTTTGTGCGCTTTGGTGATTTCTACGACATGGTCAACACGTATGCTTCGCTGGAGTCTGTTTTCAGCCGGAGTAATTACGTCCGATGCCGTGAGTTCAGTATTGCGCAACGGATGGAAATCACCAACGGGTTGTTCGCTGAATTGACGTTCGAGTACAGCGACCAGTTTCCGATCAATAACATGCAGCTTGAAGCCTGGTCGTCGCAGGTATTCGGTTCGCTCAATACTCCACTGGATTTCGAACGCTACGTAAAAACAGAATTCCGTCTCGAATTAAAATACCGGTTCAAGCAGAAATACATCATCAAGAAGCACCGCAAGATCATTGTCGGTTCTAAGTACCCGGAGATCCGTGCGTATTACCGAAAAGGTGTCCCGGGATTACTCGGCAGCGAAGTGAACTTCGATTATATTGAGTTTGGTTCAACGGACGAAATGAAAATCGGTCGCTTCGGTACGAGCAGCTGGAATGTGCTGTACGGCGCTTTCCTCAACAAGCACAATCTCCGTTTGCTCGAGTACAAGTATTTCCGCGGTTCTGATTCGTTCATCTTTTCTGACCCGATGCGTTCGTTCCAGTTGCTGGGCCCAACGTTGAATACAGCGAATTCTTTTTTCCGCCTGAATTACATTCACCATTTCGAAGGAGCATTCGGAACAAAGATTCCGTTGTTCAACAAATTGAAAATTACTTCGGCCGCCGGTGGTGGAATATTGATGATCCCGGATGCGAATTTCCGGCACGCCGAATTCTTCTTCGGGTTCGAACGGATATTCCGCATCCGCCAGCAATTGTTCCGAGTAGGTATTTTCGCCGCCACAGCAGACAACAGTCTCGAGAAAGCGAAGTTCACCTGGAAGATCGGGATTGGGTTCTACAATACGTTTACGAAGAAGTGGAGTTACTGATTTGCAGATGTGCAGATTAATCGATGTGCAGATGTCGCCTGCGGCAGCAAGGAATTTTATAAAAGTCTTTCACTTCGTTCAAGGGACATGCGACTTTTCCGAAGTCGAAAACTCCATTAAGAATACTATGATCCCGGAAGGATCACATGTTCCTTGAACGAAGTGAAAGGGACATCAAAATAAATTCCTTGCTGCCGCAGGCGCTATTTGCACATTTGCACATTGAATAATCTGCACATCTCATAACATCTCTTGACATTTTGTAACACTTCCCGTTTGCGCATGAATCTCTGCTGGAGGACTTTTGTTCCACACAACATAACTCCACCACATGCGCACTTCCCAAAACTGGATCGATCATTTCCGCAGTAACTTACAGGTACAACGCGTCGACTGGTCGCTGGCGCCTGCTATTACTTCCGAAGAGAAAAAAGAAATTATTGATTCGCTGAAAGCGTGGCAACTCGGCGAAACGTCGGACGGTGCGCATCTCCTCGCGGCATCCCGAAAATATGCATGGAGAATCGACGATGCCGATTACCCGAAAGCCGTTGAGCTTTTCATCAGGGAAGAACAAAAGCACGGCAATAACCTGGGCCGCTACATCGATTCCATTGGAGAAAGTCGCGTGCAGAAAGACTGGGGCGATACCCTGTTCCGGAAAATACGCTACATGAATTCGAGCATGGAATTGTGGACCATTGCTGTGATCACGGTTGAAAGTACCGCGCAGATCTTTTACCAGTCGCTGAAAGATGCGACAGAATGCACACTGCTGAAACAGATTTCAACCGATATTCTCATCGATGAAGCAGCGCACATCGAATTCCAGATGGAACGTTTAGCGATCATCTATTCCACGAAAGACCCGATCTCGAAATTCTTTGCGTATCACTTTTACAAATATTTCTACTACACCGTGATCCTGGTTGTGTGGTTCGCTCACCGTCGCGCGTTCAAAGCAGGCAAAAACACCTTCTGGAAATATTTCCGCAAGATGAATTTAAAATTCCGGAGAACAATAGGCGAGCTGAAGTACGAGGAGAATCACGTCATGGAGCCGGCTGATTACACCGCGTATTGATGTGCTGATTATTGATCTGCTTACTCCTCTTGTCACCTCGGCGAGCTTGTCCGGAGCGAAGCCGAAGGGCTCGGTCTGACAAGTAGCTTCGATCAAAATTCATGATACGAGACGTGGAAACTCGTGATACATAGAAAATTCTTCTGTTGTCCGAAGGACTCCTTCAGAGAAACTGCTTGTCAGACCGAGCGGAGCCGAGGTTGACGAAGGACGCATCGGCAATCAGCAAATCATTTATCTTCGAAGCATCTTACTCTGTAAGCCCATTAGCAAATTAATCCATTAGCATATTAGCACATTACCATGATAATAGGCGTCGCCGGTCCCTACTCCGCTCCCACTCCCGAACAACGTCAACGCAACCTCGATGCGATGAACGAAGCTGCTGCACGGGTACTTGAAATGGGACACGTTCCTGTAATCGGAATGAATGCCGCAATTCCCGTGCTTGCGCAGGCAAACGTAACTGATCGCTACAAAGCTGTGATGGATATTTCTCTCGCCGTCATTTCCGCCTGCGATGCTTTGCTGCTGATTGCAGAAAGTCCCGGTGCGAATAAAGAACGCGACCTGATCCTTTCGCAAGGCAAACCGGTGTATCGTACGCTGGAAGAAATACCCCGCTAATTTGTTAAGGCGGATGAAGTTGCGCCGCGAATTACACGAATTGCGTGAATGCATCATTAGTGTAATTCGTGTAATTCGCGGCTGAATGAAACTCCGCCATCATCCGAATTTCATTCCCCGTTCTGCCTTACATTTGTGTATGCAGACAGAGACCGTTGATACAGCACGCAGGGAAATGCTCATCGAAACCTTTCACGATTTTCTCGAAGAGATCGGAATCGTTCTGCGTGAAGGTGAAGTTCCCGAAGGATCATTTCTTCCCGGTGTCACGATTGTGATGGGAGAAGTGGTGTACGACAAAAACAAATTGCTCTATCCCGGAGATATTCTTCACGAAGCCGGTCATGTTGCATTACTGGAGCCTGCTGAACGCAGTGTATTGAGTGGAAACGTAGCAGAAGCAGACAAGGGAAAAGCGGGATATGAGATTGGTGTACTTCTGTGGACCTGGGCCGCCATTCAGAAAACCGGCATACCACCCGAAGTTGTTTTTCATCCCGACGGATACAAAGACGAAAGCGACTGGCTCATCGAAAATTTTCAGAGTAGAAAACACATTGGATTGCCGCTGCTGGTGTGGATGAAAATGGCACGCAATGCCAATGAACCGGGAGGTTTTCCGGAGATGGTAAATTGGCTACGACCATAGACGCAAAGCCGCAAAAGGGCGCAAAGAAAAACGCAAAGATTTTGATTGTGAGGCAAAGGACGCAAAGCGTCGCTTCGCGACGAACAAACTAACATACCACCGATGATCACTCCCGAAGAAGTCAGAACACTCGCGTTATCAATGCCGGAAACTGTGGAACTTCCGCATTTTGAAAAAACATCTTTCCGCGTGAAGAAGAAAATTTTCGCAACCATGGACACAAAGAGCAATCTCGTGTGCGTGATGCTTTCATTGGTAGACCAGTCTGCTTTTTCTGCGTACGATAAAACAGTGATCTACCCGGTGCCGAATGCCTGGGGAAAACACGGCGCCACGTACATCAATTTAAAAAAGGTGAAGAAGACGATGTTTAAAGATGCATTGTCGACGGCGTATAATCACATCGCTACAAAATCAGCAAAACAAAAAGCGGCGAAATCACCAGCGAAGAAGCGTAAAAAATAGCCGGCAGGCATCCTTCATCACATTGAAATTAAAATAACCACGGAGGCACGGCGACACACCGCCCAATATTTGATAGCCATTACCCGCGGCACAGCGACTGGAAAATATCACTGCGTGATATCAGTATTGCAAACAGAATTTGGTTGTCGTTAAATCGCGAAGCGATTTGCTCCGTTCGCTGTGCCGCGCGATTAACGACGATCACAAATAAACTCCGTGTCGCCGTGCCTCTGTGGTTGATTTACTTGTTCCGGCAACTTTTTTGCAATTCTTCACAATATTCCCGGACGCTTCACGTTTTTCTCCCGGCTTTAAACACTTCACACTGGCACACCTGTACTTCACTAAATCTGAAAGCAAATGTTTCGCACATCACTTGCACCCAAACGATTGGTCAGTTCCGGTATTTTTGTCGCCCTGGCCATAACACTCGCGTTCACTTCGTGTAAAAAAGAAGACGAACCCGAAATTCCAAACAATCCTCCGGCACCGGCAACCGCGTACAGTTTTCCATTGACCGATGGTTCTTACTGGATCTACCAGCATGAACAAACCGATTCCGCCGGGAATATTACCCAGGTTGGAACAACCGACAGCGTGTATGTTGACGGCGATACTACCGTTGGTGCGAATACGTACAAAAAGATCAGAACGTACAGAGCGCCGGGCCCCGGATATCTCGCGCTGTGGCCGCTACAACTCCTGAGAGATTCCGCTGGCTTTATTGTAGATGTCAACGGCGAATTCATTGAGCATACCAACCATACCGATACACTCCTGCATAAAGATGAACCCGGATTTTACAACAGCTGGTACTTCATGCGTCACATCGATTCATTAGTGACTGTTCCCGCCGGGACTTTCACTACGATCGATTATGAAGGACATGTTTACGCCAGTATTTCCACTCCATACCCTTCCCCGCGTTATATACATCAGTTCCTCGCAGACGGGATCGGAACAGTGATGGAAGTGAAATATTACTTCTCACAATCGGGCTACATCCAGCGCCGGTTGATCAGCTACCACATCCAGTAACGAACAATCCTGTTTCAATCGCGGAGAATCAGTGCGTACCCTTGTTCTCCGTGACTGACTCATGAAATTTTTTCAGCATAAAAAAACGCCGGACTTCTGTTACCGGTGCAGATGGACATCATACGCAACAG
>DATHKF010000292.1:0-2709 GCA_035489505.1 Bacteroidia bacterium
TATGCAGTATTCCTTCGATCGCTCCGTTTTCACGAACAAAATGTTTCACCGTTATTCCCGGGTCGCTTCCGAGTCGTAATCCAATTCCAGTCTGTCCCTGTTGTGCCCCAACTTGGGAATAACCGCCAAGCAGAGCGAATATGAGGGTCAATGTGCGCAGTGTGTGGCGAACGGTTTTCATAATTCCTTGTTTTAATTTTTCTACACAAGTTTACGCTGCTCAGTTTGGCCTTGTTTTTGGAATTCGATCTTTGATTAAACGTGTTTCGATTGATGGTCACGTTTTTTGGACGGTTGGGTTTCGTATTTTTGAGCCCACACACACGCTTTAAAGGATACATACAATGGCAGGTAACGTGATTCGCTGTTTACTGGTTGACGATGACGAAATGGTGCGCATGGACCTGGAAACACGGCTTAGTGCATGGCCTGGTGTAGAAGTCATCGGCAGCTGTTCCAACGCTATCGAAGCGTCGCAGCACCTGATGCAGCACGCAACCGACTTGATTTTTCTCGACATCCAGTTGCCCGGCATGAGCGGACTATCATTCGTGGAAAACCTTGAGCTGAAAGACATCCAGGTGATCCTCATTACCGCCAATAAAGATTATGCAGCGGATGCTTTTGAATTTGATGTCACCGATTTCCTGGTGAAGCCTTTTTCGGAAGAGCGCTTTATGAAAGCCATGCTCCGCGTAACGAAAAAACGCTACCTGAACGGAAATACTCCCACCGCCGGCGCCGATCATATTTTTGTCAAGGTCAATTCTGTACTGGAAAAAATTGTGCTCAACGATATCCAGTACATCGAAGCCATGGCCGATTATGTTTCCATTCAAACATCGGCTAAAAAATTTACCGTGCATTCTACAATGAAAAGCATTGAGAAAAGTCTGCCGGAACAGGAATTCATCCGTGTCCACAATTCGTATATCGTACGTCTCGACCAGATCGCCCGTGTAGAGGACAATTCACTCATTATTGGCCAGAAACTCGTTCCCATCAGCCGGGCACGCGTAAAACCTTTGATGGACAGGTTGAACCTGTTGTAGAATTAATTCCGCACTTTTTCCACACTTTTACGTTCGATGACCATTTACCAAATCCTGCCAAGGATCGAAGTGATTTGACTAAGCGTCGAAATAGCAGAAATTTCCCTCCTTTCTTCCCGTATACTTGTATGTCATGGCCGAGGATATGCTTTTGCAGAGTGAGTCTCTACACATGTAGAAAAATCTCATCGTATTCTACGCCATATTAAACGTTCAGAGGAATGACCACTCAGAAACATCTTAATCTCTCATACATCAAAGCCCTTTCAGGAGGGAACAACGGATTTGTTGTGCGTATGCTTCAGACATTCTGCCGCAACGTTCCTCCCGGAATGTCAAAACTGAATGAGCACGCCGCAGCCGGAGAGTTGGTAGAAGTTGGTCAGTCGGCACACAAATTGAAGACAATGTTTCGTTATGTAGGCATGGAAGGTATTGCCAACGACCTGGAGCGACTTGAATTTAATCTTAGCGATATTAGCGAAACGGAAAGAAGCAACTTGTTGCGAAGAATTGACCAGGCTGCGGAAAAGGCAATTCTGGAAGCGCAGGATGTAATACTTACCACGCCTTATTAAAAATATACCGGTCTTATGACGGGATTTGTCCATGCTGTTACAGCAAAGGCGTTCGCTGGATTTCTTTTTCTCGCGATCGTTTTTGGCGTGGGTTTATTTTTGATTTACCGTTCCGTAGAAGGATTGAATCCTGCCGTTCAACGGATCCGCGAACCCAACAAAATTGTTGAACTGTGGGGCGACGCCATTAAAAACGTGAACGTGGCCGCAACGTACATGCGCAGTTACCTGCTCACCGTAGATCCTGCTATGCTTGAAAAGTTCGATGCACAGCGCGATACAATTGCCAGCGAACTCGACACACTGCGTTTGCTTTCACTCAACAACCCGGAACGTTCGGAACGCGCCGACAGTCTTGTTATACTGCTCGACCAAAAGCTCGAAGAAATGACACTGGGTGTTGTTGCAAGCCAGGGCGATGCCATGAGTGCAGCTATTGATGACGCTGTAAAACAACTCGCCCTCCTCGAACGCAAGCGCGAACAGGAAGAAGAAGTATCAACGGCGAGAGATTCCGTTGCACCGCAACCCAAAGCGGAAGAAAAGAAAAAGAAGAATTTTTTCCAGCGGATCATGCTGAACAAGCAGAAAAAAAAATCGGCTGACACCGATATGGATATCGTGCAGCTCGCATCCATGCTTGATTCAATCATTGTTGCCGATACGATTGCTGCGGTATCAGATACGGTCAATCACACCTTGCTGATTGCGGAACAACTTGCAGAGGCGAAGACAAAAGATTATCAGAACCGCGAAGTACAACTGAAAGATGAACTTCGGATGCTCGCTCAGATGCGTACTACGGACAGTACGATCCAGGCATTGTCTACGCGTATGCTACGCGCAGAGCAGGAAGCAACAGCCGATTTGATTGCACAGGCATCCACGGAAGTGCGTAAATCTTCAGATTACATCATTACCGTATTGGCTGGTGGTGCAATTCTCCTCATCGTTTTCTTCACGGTAATTATCCGCAGGGATGTAGGACGCAGCGCACAACTGCAACGCCAGATCGACCAGGCGCGTATCAATGCTGAACAACTCGCGAAAACGCGGGAAGAATTTGCGGCGAACATGAG
>DATHKF010000293.1:0-9483 GCA_035489505.1 Bacteroidia bacterium
AACATCGCTTTTGTACGACATCCGGCAAAATGTTCCTTCAGAAGATATTGGAAAAAGCGATTCGCTGATGACCGGTTATACTTTGATGACCCTGGATGAACTGGAAACGGAAAGAGATACAAAGTTCCAGGAGATTGAACGTGAAAGAGAGAAACTGATCAAGGAGTTGCTGGAACATTCTCCTATCGCGCAATTGGATTCGCTTCTGCAGGAGCCCGAGTCCGACATCGTGTTTATTCACAGAACAGATTTTGACCGGTCATATGTTTCAGCGTATATGGCGCGTCCATACCAGGCACAACTGACACAGCTTAGAGTTTCGGCTGACATTATCCAAACACATTTTGGTGTGATGGCCCGGTGTTCATACGAAGTAAAAAAGATGTGGATGTATCCGCTTCTTCTCATGCTTCTTGTTTTGCTCGGAAAAATGGCTGGACCCTTCACGCGAAAAGCGCATCTTGGAGTTGTACTGATGGCTGTCTACGTGGTTTTTTTTCCGGCATACACGTATGGATTTGCTATTGCCCAATCTCTCGCGATGAATGGTTACATCCGGGTGAGTCAACATCTCTGGATTATGCCGGCACTTCTTTTTGCGGCGAGTGCAGTTCTTTTCATCATCATCCGGAAAAAGCGGCAACGCGACGCGCCCGCTGAACAGGAAGACGATTCTGAATACGAAGAAGATGATTCCGAATCGCTGGATACCGAACCCGGAACAGATGAACCCGGAACGAATTAACCCACAATCGCTTTTCCTGATTTGCCCTTCGATTAGTTCAGTACGCGCCTGCGGCAGCAAGGAATTTTTTTTCCTTTCACTTCGTTCAAGGGACATCACAAAAAAATCCTTGCTGCCGCAGGCGCTTAACTCAGAACTTTTTTCACCCGAAACTATTTAAACTTTTTCATCCGAAACTATTGAACTTTTTTCACCCAATCCTTTTCCGGATAATTCCATCGATCTTCTCAAAAAGCTGCGGCGGTTTATACGTCCTCCACGGCAACTCATCCAGCTCCGCTCCCCAATGCGCGTACCAGTCGATCCGTGCACGTTTCATTTCGGCGAGCACGTGTGGTTGGAAGTTGATCATCGCAATCCATCCATCTTCCACATCTTCGAACCATTCTTCGTAATAGCTGTCGTCGCTGTAGTGGAAGTTCAGCACATTTTCACCGATGAGTATGAAATGCACAATTCCTTCGTTGATGAGGTGATCGGCAATGTCGCGCTTAAGCGTCATGATGTCGTTGTACAATGCATCGTTCCATTCGCCGATGAGTTCGATGATCACAAACTTCTGCTCGTAATCGGCATACAGGATTTTGATGTAGAGTGTTGTTGATCCGATATCATCCCATTGCGGGTGGAGCAGGTAATTGTAGATCGTATTCGTAAACTCAAATTCGCTGTACTCGCGTCCGTAGAAAGGAGAACGGTCGTCTTCTTCTGCGGTGTAGAGATCGCGCCAGGCGAAGTATGGCTCTATCGAGTGCATAGATACTGAAGCTTACAGATGAGTTATGTTCAATGTGCTAATTATTAATATGCTGATTTGCTAATGAGATTGTCGCAGACAGAGAGCTAATAGATTGATTCTTGTTACCTAAAAAGTTGTTGCTTCATCAGTGACCGGTGCGATGGCTTTTCGCGGGCATTAGCATATTAGCAAATTTCCATATTAGCACATTGATATCGCTTTTCGGACAGAGCCATGCTTCTCGAGTAACCGGTTCGCGTCTTCGTAGCCGAGCCCCGTCGCCTCCATCACCATCTTCGTGCCGCGGTCAATGAGTTTGTTATTGCTCAGTTGCATGTCTACCATCCTGTTTCCCTTCACGCGGCCGAGGCGGATCATCACGCTCGTGGAAATCATATTCAGAATTAATTTCTGTGCGGTTCCGCTTTTCATGCGTGTGCTTCCGGTTACAAATTCGGGACCAACTGCTGCAACCACCGGGTACTTTGCAGTCATTGCCACAGGACTTCCGGGATTACACACAATGCATCCCGTTGCAATTCCGGCTTCGTTGCATTTTTCCAAAGCACCAATCACGTATGGAGTTGTTCCGGAAGCTGCGATGCCAATCACCACATCTTCTTTCCCGATGGCGTGTTCCTGCAGATCTTTCCAACCCTGTTCTTTGCTGTCTTCTGCAAACTCCACCGCTTTGCGGATTGCGGCATCGCCTCCTGCAATAATTCCGACCACCATGCCGTGCGGTACGCCGTACGTTGGCGGACATTCAGATGCATCCACAATTCCTAATCTTCCGCTCGTGCCTGCGCCCATGTAAAACAATCGTCCTCCGTTTTTCATTTGAGAAACAATCACCTCCACGAGTTTTTCAATCTGCGGAATGATCTTCTCAATCACCAACGGCACCGACTGATCTTCTTTGTTAATGTTCGTGAGTAATTCGCGCACGGACATTTTTTCGAGATCGTTGTAGGAAGAAGAGGACTCGGTGAGTTTTTGCATGAGCTAAATTTACGGAAGAAAGCGGAATGCGGAAAACGCCTTTGTCGCCCTCGGCTCCGCTCCCTAAAATTGGGACAACTGGAGATGCACATCGCACAGTAAATTTGGGAAGGCAGCAAAAAGACTAAAATCTCAAGGGTAGACACAAATGGCTCCGTTCGTAATGCAAAAGCGCTGTGTCCGCCTCCGTGATAAAGTTGCAGTGTCTATCTTCGTAGTCATGGACGAAAAACCCAAACGCCGTATCCGCTACTCCGGCACGCATCCGAAATCCTTCAAGGAAAAATACAAGGAGCAGAACCCGGAGAAGTACGGCGATGATGTAGCGAAGATCATTCAGCAGGGGAAAACTCCTGCGGGAATGCATCGTCCCATCTGCGTGGATGAGATCATGGCATTTCTGAATATCAAGCCCGGGCAAGTAGGCATGGACGCTACACTCGGTTACGGCGGACACAGCGCTGAGATTTTAAAAGCACTGAAGGGCAAAGGAAAACTCTTCGCGACGGACGTTGATTCCATCGAGTTGCCTAAAACAACGGAACGTTTGCGCGCGCTCGGGTACGGAGAAGAAATTTTCTTTCCACGAAAAATGAATTTCGCCGGCATTGATGTCATCGCGGCGGAAGCCGGACCGTTGAATTTCGTACTCGCCGATCTCGGTGTGTCTTCCATGCAGATCGATAATCCCGACAGAGGTTTTTCATACAAAGTGGAAGGACCACTCGATCTGCGGTTGAACCCGAAAGGAAAGATCACGGCAGCAACTATCCTGGAA
Source organism: Bacteroidia bacterium (assembly GCA_035489505.1). Taxonomy (GTDB): domain Bacteria; phylum Bacteroidota; class Bacteroidia; order Palsa-965; family Palsa-965. The sequence continues at coordinate 3,265 of DATHKF010000293.1, forward strand.
GAAATTACGCAGGGTGAATTGCAGGAATTGCTCTTCGAATATTCCGATGAACAATACGCAGAACCCATCTCGAAACTGATCGTGAAAAAAAGATCGGCTGGCTTGCGTATTGAAACCACAGCTGATCTTCAGCAAATCATCGGGGAGGCGCTTTCATTTATTCCTCCGCAGGAACGGAAGGAGCAAGTGAAGAAAGCCTGCCAGCGTTGTTTCCAGGCCCTGCGCATTGCGGTGAACAACGAATTCGAAATGCTGGAGAAATTCCTCGACAAACTTCCGGATGCCCTCGCTCCGGGTGGACGTGTTGCTATTCTTACTTTTCATTCGGGAGAAGACCGTCGCGTGAAAAAAGCATTCCAGTATTTTCTTCGTGCGGAAATTTTCAGCGAGATCACTGCCGAACCGGTACGTGCATCGGCGGAAGAATGTTTTGCGAACCCGAGGGCGAAGTCGGCGAAGCTGCGCTGGGCGGTGAAGAAATAGACGCAAAGCCGCAAAGCGCGCAAAGAAAAAACGCAAAGAGCTTATAGGGATCGCTTCGCGATCGCATGGTTATTTTTTTACCACGGCGACACAGCGTCATGGCGCAGGGTAAATCGCTTCGCGATTGTGTTTTGTTTTTTACCACAGAGCGCACCGAGTGGTTTTCACAGAGGTTCACTGAGTGCTTATGAACGTACGGCTCAGTGAACCTCTGTGCGATACCTCGGTGAATCTCAGTGGTTATTTTTTTTGAGCGTAGCGAACTTTCGCCGTGCCGCCGTGGTGAAATATATCCCGTGGTGAAATACATACCGCGGTAAAAAAAAATAAAACACGATGAAAAAAGAAAAGTCCCGGAAAAATCCGGGACCCTTACTTTTAAAATCCGGAAAAGATTTATCTCGCTACCTGTACTTTGCCCATAGCTTGTCCGTTCACACTGTACGAATACATTCCCGCTGCGAGACCAACAACACTCACATGTGTCTGTGAACGGGTGATGTTTACCGTGCGTACTACGCGGCCGGTCATGTCTGTGATCTCAAGCGTTCCTTCTGCTGCAGGTGTGTCGAAAGTCCACACGTCAAAAGAAGGATTCGGGTACGCGGGAATTCCTGTGGAGTGCTCTGCGGCAGGAATACCGGTAAGTGTAGGAAGGATCACCAACCAGATTGCATTCGAAATTTGTCCGAGATCATCCTGGTCCGTTAATTCAACAACCGGGAACCCGATTCCATTGGCCCAGTACTGGTAAGTACGTGTGGAGTCGACTTGTGTGATGAACGCAGGCGCCCAGCTACCAAATGCGTAAATATCTACGGTGTCGATCTGCTTGCGGTACGTGTTCTGGCGAAGTACGTTGAACGTATCGAGCGGAGTTTCGCATGATCCCCATCCGTCGTATTCCGAATCTTTGTAGATCCACGAGTGAACGCGTACAGAATCAATGACAAACCCGATGCCCGGATCAATTCCGAAGTAAAACTGGTTAAGACCGTAAGCAGTGTCTGCAAATGACCCACCGTATGCAGCAGGATAAAGCATTTGTGTTTCCGGGTTCGAAAACGTCAACGGAATTGCACCACTTCCGAACGGATCGGCAGCTTGTCCCTGTACGGAAAACTGGGTAGGCGTCATATCACCGAAGATGTATGCATCACCTTGATTGACCATGACCGAAATATTCGAATTCGGATAGCTTGCCCCGAACGGTGTCCATTGTGGTAATGTAAATGTTACGCTGTCTACCGACTGGTTGAGCAATGCGCCAAAAGCATACGTCTGGCTTGAGCCAGAATTGCCGGGCGACTGGGTCATCGTTGTATCGCGTGCGCGGGTATACACATCACCCACTGCAGGCTGATCAGCTGTAGTAATGGTCACCTGTGCGGATAATGCACCGGCCAGAACAACAGCGGATAAAAAGAGTACTTGTTTTTTCATGATTTTTGGGAAGTTTGAAAGCAAAAATAAGGAAACGGAGGCTTGGTTTTACGTGGGGAAAAGATTGGTTTTGCGTGGAAAATCAGGTGTGGGAGTGATGAATAGACGCAAAGCCGCAGAGTTCGCGAAGTAAGGCGCAAAGTTGGGACTTAATAATAGGCTTCCCGAAACCTTTGCGATCTCTGCGGCTTTGCGTCTGTTGGATATCCCGAATGAATGAACCAAATTTTGTTTGAGGTGTATGAACTATTCAAACCGGACCTGTGGCAAACCTTTGTTGCCTAAAAAGATTGAACGCGATTAACGCGGCAATCAAACGAACTCCATGAAAAAAAATATTCTTGTCGTTTTTTGGTTGCTTTCGTTTGTATTGAAAGCACATTTTTTGTCTGCACAACCCAATGGAGGATGGCTCAGGATTAAAGTTTTCAATAAAGGAGAGGAGTTAAAGTTTTGTCCTTCGGAAGTTGTTCCGGCTACAGTTGTTACGCAGAAAAATGACTCCCTGAATACGATCAGCATCAGTTGTTACGAGTCGTTGAACCATAAGAGATACAGAACGTGCTCTTCCCTGATTTGTTCAAGCTGGGACGGCTTGTTTTTGAGCATGGATATGGTAACTGACTATAAGCTGGTTCTCACGTCCCGGACCGGTAAGGAAAAAATGATCATTCTTTTCAACGGCATCAGTTCCATGGGATGTAGGATCAGCATCGACTTCAAGCCCGGTGTATTTAGAACAGACGGAGCAAAAATAGAATTCCGCACACCCGATATTACTCCGGCCGATTGGGAAAGTGCCCGGATTAAACGGGCAAACCGGTGGTACCAACGCAAACCCGAACGCAAATTCAGAAGAACCCAAAAAGATAAGTGAAGCGAACAGCGTTCACTGCTTTCTCAGAATAGTAAAGCCCGCATCGTCGTTGATGGTAATTTCAAAATGCTGATCTTCCATTCGCTCAGCTCCCTCTTCGCCTTCTGCATAGCCGGTATCGCAAATGAAAATTTTGTAATTCTTATCGATATAGAAAGACCGCTGTTGCTGGCTGTCGCGATATCGTTCGTAATAGATCGGAATAACATGCAGTTGCCGGGTCAAAGTATCGTACACACCCAGGTATCCGTAATAATCATAAGCAAATTCATCACAGTACGACACAAAGTCGGGAGTATAAAAATCACCCGGCGCATATTGGCCATTGCTTATGTAATACACCTGGAAAGATTTGAAATCCGGCAACCGGCATTTGGAGGTGGTTGGCATAAAGAAACTATCTATGCTTTGTTCGCCTGCGCAGAATCGACCTTCCTTCATACTGTCTACAACAGTGTATTTCACAGAAGTGATCTCCGGTAAATAATAATCACAGGTATACTGGGCCTCATTCCCCAGGTTGGTTCCGATCATCGATGAATAAAAAACACCGGAAGCGTTGCAAAGTTTCTTCGTATTGCTGAAGGCCGGACCAAAAGGCAGCTGGCGGATCGCCGGTTCAATTTTGAGTGGCGGTTTTCTCAAAATGTTGAGGCTCGCGTCGTCGTTGATCGTAATTTCATAGCGGTACCCATTCATTCTCTCCGCGCCACATTCGGCTTCCGCCCATTCTACTTCAGTAAGAAATATGTTGTACTTGCTGTTGATGTAGAAAAATCGCTGTTGCTGGCTGTCAATATACCGGTCGTGGAAAATGCGGATCAGGCTCATTTGCTGAGTCAACGGCTCATAAAGACCGAGGTAGCCGTAATACTCATACGAGAAACTGCTGCAGTATTTCCGGAATCCCTGCACAGAATCAGGAGAGCCGCGTCGCCAGTCGCTGATGTAATAAACAGAGAACGACTTGAAATCAGGAAGTCTGCATTTATAGTATTGCGGTACGAAAAAGCTGTCGGCATTGCTATTGAACTTACTGCAATAATTTTCCATGGAGGTATCGACTACGGTATACTTTACTGTTTTAATTTCCGGAAGTTTATAGCTGGGAGATAGCTGCGGATTGTCGTAAAGATTAGTTCCGATCAGCGAAAAGCCGAATCCATACTCCTGGTAGCTCAGGCTGTCGATATTGCGTATCGGCGGACCAAACGGCAGCTTACAGATGGGTGGTTCACTTGTGATTGAAGCAGCTTCGGGAGAAGTGGTGATTTGTACCTGATCAGTATGTCCGGAAGATAACGGACTGTGTGCCGCGAAGGAAATTCCGAAAATGGAGATCAATACAAAAAGAGCTCCGGTGCAGAATAGTGACTTCATGCTCATTCAAATAAGGTTGGGCAAACTTAAGCACTTCCTATTTGATTGACGCACCGTTGTTGTATCAGTCGGGAAATTCTGAACCGCTGTTGTATTAACGGGTATAACCGTAGGAAGCCGGTCTTTCCAGTGGTTATCCAGGAAAGATGAATGGAAAGCCACTTAAACAGGGTTCTCAATCAATCGACGGATAAAGTTTGCCGGGTAGAGGCAACTTATCGGGTGTTAGAGAGACTTATGGTAAGATGGATCAAAAGTACAGTTGCGTGCAGCCTTCAACATCTTATAATATGTCAGGTTCAGCGGCAAGAAAAATTTTGTTGGCAGCTTTGATGCTTTACTGTTTCTCCGTTCGTGCACTGAGTTCGATTGAGCCGGAAGAAAATTCCCGGATGGATAGTCTCTTTGGGATCCGTGACATGGTTGTGGTGGGAACAGTTCTGCGTTGTGATTCTGCCGGACCCCGGGTGAATGATACCGATGCTTTGCGACTTTCCATTGCCCCCCTGATCTGCTTTAGCCGTGTGTATGTATCCCCGGATTCGGTGACGTGGCAAAAACCGTCTTTCTCCATGCGGAATACCACTATCTATTTTGACGCAAAAGAAAATCGGGTGATGACGGTAGTTTATAAAGCGAAATGGAATTCTCTTTATCGTGTATTCCAAAGGGGTGAGACCTGTGTATTCTTTTTTAAGATCAATCCTGAAAAAACAGGTGGGGAGTTTGTTCTAGCGGGTGACGTGCCTCGCCTTATTTCTCCCCATTGGTGGAAAAACTATTTTCCGCGAAGCGTTATACCTTTTCCTGCTGACAGTATGAAAATGTATACTGATGCTGTTACCCGACTGGCGGAAAAGCACCGGTGGAAGGGATGGCAGTACGTTTGCGAAGAGAGCGTAGATCGATTTTCACGAACCCTGGTTCTCAGGCAACGTTTGTTCGATCCGTTCACTCAGCAGAACTATGTAACCACTACCAGCATCTGTAAGATATCGGCTGGATGTGCCGGACCGCTGGCGGAAAGATTTTCCGCTCCGTGCTTTACGCTGTATCCTTTGCAGACCACCATTGTGCGTTACGACAGCACGTTTAAGGAAAAGTATCGTCTCGTAAAGAAAGTTATAAAATAGTCATCAAATCAATTGATAACTGGACGGAGACGTCTGATTCCCTGTGATGCCGCCAATCAATTTTATAAAAAACAAAATCTGTTTCAATAAATCGATGGCCACTTCTCCTGATCACTTTCACTCATCATCGCATATACCGCTTCGAAAATATTTTCGGTTCCGGGTTTATTCGACAACGAATTTTCCGTTCTGCACTTTTCCGCCTTCGTTAGTCGCTGAGTAGAAATAAATTCCGCTCGACCAGCCTGAAAGATCAAGGTTAATCTGATTGTCACCAATAGCATATTGCGCATCGATCACCCGTCCCTGTCCATCGACGACTAAAAGCTTTAAGCCTGCCGTTATGAAATTGAGTTGTATAGTTACGGTTGTTGTTGCCGGATTAGGGTATGCAGTTGTGCCTGCGGATGGGTCTTCTTCGGGAATTTCCGTTGAAAGATCAGAGCAGATCAATGTCCGCACAGGAGTGATAACTGTGGTGGTGATGATAGCAGTGTACGGGCTGTTGCCGAATGACGGTGTGGGTGTTGCAATCACCGGACTTGCTTCGACAGGGGTAAAAGCAACTTCGGTCCAGACGTATGCAGTCATCGTGCAGATCAACGCAGAATCATCTTCCAGGCGGAGAAATGCGGCTTTGTTTATGTTACCTGCGTTGTAGTGAAAGCGTCCCGCCAGGCACACGGCATCCCACGGGGTAACGTAAACAGAAGCAGTAGAAAAATTGTTTTCCAATGATTTACACCACAGTTTTGTGCCTGCAGAATCCAGTCTCAGCATGAAGCACTCTGAGCTGCTACTGGAAAAAACAAGTATGCCATGATCCGGAGTTTCTGTGATAGCCAACGGAAAAGTAGTGCTTACAAATGTTGCATGGATATAAGACTTTGCCCAGAGCAGATG
>DATHKF010000294.1:0-3735 GCA_035489505.1 Bacteroidia bacterium
TGGGGATCTCGGTTTAGTCACCTTAAAGAACCAGCGAAACTGGCCCTTTAACCCCATGACGCTTATTAAGTTATCCCCCAGCTGTTTTTTGATTTCGCTTACAACTTAATGACATTGGGCTTAAGCCCCCGGCAATGAACAACCCCAGATCGCTCAACCGCTTAAGCGGTTTTTAATAACTCCTGGTAGCCAAAATGAGCCACTACCGCCTCCAAACTCCAAACTCCGAACAGTTTCGTACATTCGATCCCCCAATCATTTTGTATGCAAAAGAAAATCCTCCTCCTCGGCTCAGGCGAACTCGGCAAAGAATTTACCATTGCTGCGAAACGTCTCGGCCAATATGTAATTGCGGTTGATTCATACAATGACGCACCTGCCCAACAGGTTGCAGACGAACGCGAAGTCATCAACATGCTCGATGGAAATGCACTTGACGCAATTGTTTCGAAACACCATCCTGATCTGATTGTGCCGGAAATCGAAGCGATACGCACCGAACGTTTTTACGATTACGAAGCCAACGGAATTCAAGTGGTACCAAGTGCGAAAGCGGCGAACTTCACCATGAACCGTAAAGCCATTCGTGATCTCGCTGCGAAAGAACTTGGATTGCGTACAGCGAAGTACGATTACGCAACGACGCTCGACCAGTTTCGTGAAGCGATTGACGCAATCGGAATTCCCTGCGTGGTGAAACCGCTGATGTCGTCTTCCGGCAAAGGACAAAGCGTTGTAAAGACTGAAGCCGACATTGAGAAAGCCTGGAACTACGCCATGAGCGGAACACGCGGCGATTTACTCGAAGTGATCGTGGAAGAATTCGTGAAGTTCGAATCGGAAATTACTTTGCTCACGATCACGCAGAAAAACGGAAAGACATTGTTCTGTCCGCCGATCGGTCACCGCCAGGAGCGCGGCGATTACCAGGAAAGCTGGATGCCGCACCCGATGAGCGAAGAGCACATCAAAGAAGCGCAGGAGATGGCTGCGAAAGTCACCACCGCACTGGGCGGAGAAGGAATCTGGGGCGTTGAATTTTTTCTTGCGGAGAACGGCGTTTATTTTTCTGAACTATCGCCACGCCCGCATGATACGGGAATGGTCACGCTGGCCAATACATTACCGCTGAATGAATTTGAATTGCATCTCCGCGCAGTACTCGGGTTGCCCATTCCTGATCTGACTTTAATCAACGCCGGTGCCAGTGCAGTTGTGCTTGCTGCTCACGAAGGCGTTCCGAAAATTTCCGGACTTGCCGAAGCACTGAACGAACCGAAAGTGGACGTAAAGGTTTTTGGAAAACCGGTTACGCGTGCGTATCGCAGGATGGCGGTTGCGTTGGCGTGGGATGCACCAGGAAGTGACGTGAAAGCGCTGGTTGCAAAAGCACAGGCGGTTGCGGCGAAGATCAAGGTGGAATAGGAAAAGTGTCAGCGTCAGTATCAGTGTCCGGGGTCATTACGAGCGAAGCGAAGTAATCCCATCTTCGATGTTGGGATTGCTTCGCTTCGCAATAACGTAACACGCCTTCAATGACGTAAGCCGACGTTTTTCTTACTCTATCACAAGACGCCCCGTAGCCTTTGCACCTTCGGAATATACACTCACAAAATAAACACCCGCTTCAAATTCACGCACATCAACTGTCGTTGAAGTTCCGGTAGCTTGCACGCTGTACACAACCTGTCCGAGTGCGTTTGTGATCTCGATTGTTTCAGATCCGTTGGTAGTGATCACCACTGATTCTTTCACCGGGTTCGGAAAAATAGCAAGCGATAGATTATCTGCAGGACTATCCTCAACGCTTGTTACATCAGACAGATTCGCGCGCAACATGAACGGATATGCATATTCACTTCCGAATATTTCTATGTTCTCCCACCCGCCAAGTGAGGGCCACTTCACCCATGTTGATCCAGGTGTATAATGTCCATCTGAAAGTGAAAGATCGATGAACACTGAACTGAATTGTTGCGCTGCAATTACAAATGTATCAGCACCGAGGTACACGGGTCCATTCAGCAGGGAGAAAGTAGTCCAAAGCGGGTATGCACCCAGCGAAAAGGTATCTGAAGTTGCGAGCGGAACGTAGCCAGGCACTCCATTATTATAGCTGAACAGGACGAAAGCAACATTACATGGCTGAGGGGAAAAGAGGTAGCCGGAAATCGATGTCAGCATTGCCGGTTGAGTTAACACAAATTGCTGCCCGAGAAATCCTCCACCGTTTCCACTTGTGGCTACGGACACATAAGCGTTATCATTATCCCGCGCGAACACACTATCTGTAACATAAAACGTATCACGCAGCATCTTGTCATTGTCTGAAAGATCAGAGTCAACATTCGTCAAGATTGCAATAAACTCAATCGTATACTTATCAATAACCGGAAGTACCTGGTACGGGGGAATTGTAAACAGCAAAGAGTCCCCTGCATTGAGTATTGGTGTTATCGCTGAGCTGTCAGTATATACAATCACAGAAGCGGAGTTGTAGACTCTTGCGACAACCTGTACGTTGGCAGCAGCAGAATCGCCAATATTATCGACCACACCGCTGAACTGCAGCTGGGTGGAAAACATAAACGGTACACGATGGTATTCGTTCACAGGGTTGCCCGTACGAAGGTATAAGTTACTCTGACCGTGAATTGAACCAACGGAAATGAGGACGGCGAACAGGATGCGCAGTAGTTTCATTTTGATCAATTTTTGTAACGGGGATTCTGCAAGATAAAGAATTCTCCTTACATGAAAAAAAGAGGTGACGTCATGCAAAGCACAGGCCGTTGCGGCGAAGATTAAGGTGGAGTAAAAAGTGTCAGTGTCAATGTCCGGCGTCATTACGAGCGAAGCGAAGTAATCCCGTCTTCGATGTTGGGATTGCTTCGCTTCGCTCGCAATGACGTAAGCCGACGTTTTTACTCTATCACAAGACGCTCGGTATTCTTCGTGCCTTCCGAATACACACTCACAAAATACACGCCCGCTTCAAACTCACGAACATCAATTGTTGTGGTTGTTCCGGTTGCAGTTGTTGTGTACACAACCTGTCCGAGTGCATTCGTGATCTCAATTGTTTCTGCTGCGTTGGTCGTGATCACCAATGATTCCTTTGCAGGATTCGGGTAAAGGCCGATGTGATTTGGAGCAACAGGATTTGTAATCCCTGCAGCCGGATCAATTACAACCGGTGCGCCCATCGCTGCGATTGGAATGTTCACCATCTGCCCGTTCATCGCTTTCACGTTTGAAATTTCAAGGTTCAACGTAGACAGCGAAGTAACGCCGGCTGTAGTGATGCGCAGCGTTCCAACGTATCCGTAACCATCAACTTCGGTGTGAGTCAACCGGCAAAGTGCAATGTCGTTTTCACCCGTTGCAGAATTGTCGTGCGCCATCGCAATCATCGTACTATTCTTCACACCCACGAATGAACCGTTGAATGTGGTTTGTGCGGAGCCGGACTGAACCAGCGCATTGTCATAAGTAATCGTGAATGAAATTCCGTACAGGTCATTCACCGGCATCGCTGCATTCGCGAGATAAATGTCAACGTAAGCAAAGCTTAATGCGCCAACGGTATCCATCACCGGATCGAGATACAGCATTGGTGCGGTGAGCGGATCAACAGCCGGATTCTGCTGGCGGAACGTGTGCGTTTGATTGTAGTTCAGTGAAATCGCCAGTGTGTCGTTGATGTCAACAATTCCGTCACCGTTGCTGTCTGCA
>DATHKF010000295.1:0-2399 GCA_035489505.1 Bacteroidia bacterium
CGGGGGCTTAAGCCCCCGGCAATGGACAGCGATTGGTTCTCCAACCGCTTAAGCGGTTTCCATCATCTCTTGATAACCACAGTTGACCGCTGCCCGGTAACAGATGAACTACCGTGTCTCACACTTATCCAAGCCGCGTTCAACATATCGGCATTATTCGTTCTTTTGCGATACCAGACCGCTGCCGGGAACACACTTCATGTGGTGTGTTTCTCTCCACTATGAACACCACCACCACGAAGTCTCATTTACTTGCTGCCGGTATCGCGCTCCTTGCCGTATTCTCCCTGTTTTTTGTCCTGGGGTTTTTCGGCAATGCTTTGCCTGATGCATTGAAAACAGTCGACTCCAAAGATCTCCTGAAGCTTGACGAAGTAAAACCGCCTGCAATAGTCCGTGCGCCCGATACTTTACCCGATTCGCTTCGCCTGCGTGTGGAACTCACCGACAGCACCATTTTTGTCTGTGTAACGCTTCCGCCGCCACCACCGAAATTCTGTCCCAAAGACACCTCGATCAAAGACATTCTGCTCATCGGCGATTCGCAGGTGGAATTTCTTCGCGCTTCGGTGTACAACTATTGCCGCACGAACAACTACAATCTCGTAGCCTCCGTGGTGTGGTACGGCTCAACCACCATTGCCTGGGGCGGAACCGACACGCTCGACAAGTACATCAAAAAATACAATCCTGATTTTGTGATCTGCGCTTTGGGACTGAATGAGATCGTCATCAAAAATGTGGAGCCGCGACGGAAGTATATTCAAACGATGAAACAAACATTTGCCGACAATCACGTTCCGTACTACTGGATCGGTCCTGCGGCATGGAGAAAAGACGATGGAATTTGCGCTTTGATGCAGGAAGAACTGGACACGTTGTTTTATCCTTCACATCTGCTCACACTCGATCGCGCATCCGACAAAAGACATCCTTCGTTTGCAGCATCCAAGATCTGGTTCGACAGTACAGCTACCGCAATGAACAAGTATACGCCGCTGTCGTTCCCCAACAGGGTTACGGAATACGAAAAAGCCAAGGGTCCGTTCGTCCTCATCAAAGTCCCTGCTAATTAATTTCTGCGATGAACTGGGGAACATTTTCAGACCTGTTTTTGCATACTTCGGATGAGCCGTTGGTTTTTCACACCGGTTTCTTCCTCTTCATCTTCAGTCTTTTTCTCATAGGCTACGCGTACGTTTCGAAGACCATTCACGCGCGGAATATTTACATCACCGTTTTCAGTTTCTACTTCTACTACATGACCAGCGGGATGTTTTTAATCCTGCTGATCCTCACCATTACCGTTGATTATGCATTCGCGCAGCTGATGGTGAGGCAACGAAATGAGATCCTGCGGAAAGCACTACTCTGCGTGGGCATCCTGTTCAGTCTCTCGTTCCTGTTCTATTTCAAGTACCGGAATTTTTTCCTGGAAAACACGAATTGGTTATTCGGAACACATTTCGAGATCACCCAACTTCTTCTTCCGATCGGAATTTCTTTTTACACGTTTCAGTCCATCAGTTTTCTGGTAGACACGTACAAGAAAAAGATTGCCATGCCCTCGTACGGCGAATACCTGATGTTCATGTCTTTCTTCCCGCATCTCATTGCCGGGCCCATCGTGCGTTCTTCCGATTTTCTTCCGCAGGCCGCAGGACCTGTAACGGTTACGCGCGAAAACATGAACGAAGGCTTTTACATGATCCTGAAAGGCCTCATCAAAAAAGCAATCATCAGCGATTTTATCGCGCAGTACGCCGATACAGTGTTCGGTCAGCCCGACGCGTTTACCGGAACAGAAAGTATTTTCGCCACGCTGTGTTACACCTTCCAGATCTTCTTCGACTTCAGCGGGTACACCGATATGGCCATAGGCATTGCGCTGCTGCTCGGCTTCCGTTTAGGAATCAATTTTCTTTCGCCGTACAAAGCCATCAACATTACTGATTTCTGGAGACGGTGGCACATTTCCCTTTCGTCGTGGCTGAGAGATTACATCTACATTCCTATGGGCGGAAACGCCAGCGGGTTCCAGCTTCAGCTGTTATTTATTCTGCTCACGATGCTCATCGGCGGATTCTGGCACGGCGCCGACTGGAAATTTGTATTCTGGGGCGGAATGCACGGCCTGCTGCTTGTGCTGCACAAACTCTACATGAAATACGTGAAGTTCAACGACGGATTCCTGAAACCATTGTATTGGTTGCTGACATTCGCCTGTGTGGCGCTGTTGTGGATTCCGTTCCGCGCAACGAGCATGGATGACGCCATCATCATTTACAAATCGGTTTTCAGCGGGGCATCACTGCAAATGGCCGATCTGATCATCGATAATAACCCTTTGCTGGTCATCGTATTCAGCATCGGCGTGATTCTTGCATTGTTACCTTCAG
>DATHKF010000296.1:0-4576 GCA_035489505.1 Bacteroidia bacterium
GTAGCAAGTTGCTTCATGCGCTCGACAAACAGTTTTCCCGGGCACGCATACGAATAACGATACTTCACTCCGTCGAGGAATTTGACGGTGATGAAATCCGGACCAAGATCGTAAGCCAAAACACCGGAATCACCACTGAGATTTTTGTATGTTCTCATGCCGGTACTCCTGCAAATTTCGTGCAAATCAGAAACGTTGCGATCGGGAATTGTTAGCTTGCACACTCAATCAATCAATTCGAATGAGTACCCTGATAGATTCACTTAACGGAAACGGTTTTGTGGTCCTTCCCGGAATCTACTCGCCACAGGAAGTTCAGAGCATCAATCAGCTGGTCGCTTCTGTACACGGGACTGCGTTGATGTTTGGTGAGCGTCAATTCCTCACACGTACACCCGGACTTCAGGAACTTCTGCTGAACGATTCGGTACGTAACCTACTGCGCGAAATTGCACCAAAATACTTCATCATCAAGTCGATTTACTTCAATAAACCACCTGCTGCAAACTGGCCGGTTGCATGGCACCAGGATCTGACCATCTACGTCAAAGAAAAAATTGAAACCATCGGATTCAAAAACTGGACGAAGAAAGGAAATGAGTTCGGTGTTCAGCCGCCTACGGAATATTTAGGATCAATTATAGCCCTGCGAATCCATCTGGACGACACCAATGAAGCAAACGGTGCACTGAAAGTGATTCCGCATTCACACAGCATGGGAGTGCTCCGCAACAACACTGTATCCTTCACAGACAGAGATTCCGTCTTATGTCCTGTACCTGCCGGAGGAATCATGCTGATGAAACCGTTGTTGTTTCATTCCTCTTCACGTTCTGCAACCGATGCGCAGCGAAGAGTCATTCACGTGGAGTTATGTGATATGGAATTGCCGGATGGTTTGGAGTGGTCGCAGAAAACAATGGTGTAGACGGTACAGGTCATATCTATGATCAAACCAGCGGTGTTCAAAGAACACCGCTGGTGAACCCGGCTTTCATGCCTGCTCTTATTGAACGATTTTTACTTCGGGTTCTGAAATGACACCGGATTTCTCCATATCAGCTCTCAATTCCGGATTTTGCATAACGGCTTTTGCTACATCCGCATTCGGCACTTCAGAGATGATCGTAACTGAATTTGAGTTGTCGACTGAACGATGTACGCCCTGGATCTGGATTCCGGCCTGTTCTCTCATAGGCGCGCCTGCATCAAATCCCTTTTTCCATTCGTCGTAGTTCCGCACTTCGTGCGAGATGATCAATAGAGTTTTCATGTTTGTTTTGGTTTAGTGATTAGATTTAACATGGAACAAACATATCCCGTGGAAAATTTCTCCGCATTGATCATGATCAATAAATCACTACATGTCTTCAGACATTGTACAGCCGCTTGCGAACACGACTCAGGGCTTCAGGACTTACACCGAGAAAAGCGGCAACATGATACTGTGAAACGCGTTGCAGCAACAGCGGTCGTTCGTTCAGCAGACGGAGGTATCGTGTTTCAACACTTTCGGAAAGTGAACGGAGTAATTGATCCTCGAGTGACTTTACGCGGCATTGCTGACCGCTATGATACATTTCTGCAAACCACGGCAGATGTGTATACGCGTATGCCCACTTGTCAACGCTAAGCGTCAGAAGTATACTGTCTTCAAGCGCTACAAGGTTGTACTTGGTCGGAACCTGCGCACGCATGGAAGCAAGTTCTCCGGCCCACCAGTTTTCCTCAGCAAAAAAAATGATACGTTCATTGCCGTCTTCCGAGAGCGTGTATTGTTTCAGGCAACCACGGGCAATGAAGATCGCTTCATTCAGCACCGCGCCCGACCGGAAATAATATTCATTCTTTTTGATGGTTTTCAAGTCGAAGAAAGTCGACAGGTTCGCGAGATCAGCCGGTGGAATCTGCCACCGGCTGCTGATCTCAGCAATCAATACTTCACACGCCTCAGAATGGGTCATGGAATCTAATTTCGTGCGGACGGGGGGACTCGAACCCACACGCCTCTCGGCACCAGATCCTAAGTCTGGCTTGGCTACCAGTTACAACACGTCCGCATATTCGGTGTTCAGTAGCGGTGCAAAGATCGCAAATTGCGAGAATTTACAAAGGAGAAAATCATTCATAGGCCTATCTTTCCTAAATTAGAGCTGGCATGAAGCATTTTCTGATTCTTACTCTGGTTTGCTTCACAATGGGCTGCATTGATCCCGCATCCGATCCGGACAATCACGATCTCATTATCCGCAACGCCACCATCCTCAACACCATCACCGGGCAAACCGAACTGCACAAAACAATTGTCATCGACAGCGGAGTCATCACAGCTGTGCTCGATGCAGAAACAGAAGTGGAAGCTGATTCCATCATCGACGCCAATGAAAAACTGGTTACACCCGGTTTCATTGATGCGGTCGGACATCTCGACGATGTATTCGGTGAGCGCCCCGATACGATGAACCTCCAGCTCGCATCGGTACCGGATTGCATTAAAAAGTTTTCGGATACGTATTTGCCCTACGGAGTAACTACCGTGCGGAGTTCCGGCGACGGTTCGGGTTACTACGTGCTGGGCGATTACCTGAACCAGTATCGTGATCCCGCAACACCCGACTTTTATTTTTCCGGTGGAAGTCTCGCAGGCTGGTACGAAGGCTCGCCGTACATCAATCATTTGCTGGTACAGGATTCCAGCGAAGTGGATTATTGGATCAACACGTACAACCGGAATGGACTGTCGTCGATCAAGATCTATTGTAACAATGCACTCACCTACCCGCTTTTCACTGAAGCGTTATACAAAGCCACATCGCTGGAGATGGTGGTTACTTCCCAGGTGCAAAGTGAAATTACCATTGACAGCGCGCTGAGTTTGGGCCTGCGAAATTTTGAGCACGCTTCCACCTTGTGTTACCAGCGCAATCTTTTTCACTTCAACGATGATGTTGCATTCAACGACACGATTGAAAAATACTGGCATTCACAGGAAGATGGAATCCGTGTTTATCGTTTCCTCGAAGCAGCAAATTTTGTGGGCGCCGATAATCCGCAAATTGCAATGACGATCCGCAACATGAAGCAGCACAATGCAACGATGACCACGTCATTGCATTTTTTCGCGCAATGGCTGGGGAAAACGTGGTTCTGTTCGACACCCAAAGCGGCACGTTTTGAGACGCAGAATTTTACGGAACAGCAAAAATTACGCTGCGTAAACGGTTATGCCATTCTTGCGAAATATGTGAAAGCCATGTACGATGCCGGAGTGCCGCTCGTGATGGGCGCTGATCACAAAGACGGCGGCAAAGCCATGCTTTCGGAAATTCTCCTGCTGAATGAACTCGGAATTCCCATGGAGAATGTGTTCCAGATCGCGACGATCAATACGGCGCGCGCCATCCGCCACGATGATCAATACGGCAGCATTGAAAAAGGAAAGCGGGCCAACCTCGTGATATTTGATGCAAATCCATTGGAAGATCCGAAGAATGTGCTCGGAACCAAAACAGTGATCAAGGACGGAAGCGTTTTCCGGTAGTGCGGTAAAATAAAGCCTACCTTCTACGCGACTTCACTTACAAACCATCCCATGAAAACAGCAGTCATCACCGGAGGCAACAGCGGAATTGGTAAAGCAACCGCCATTGCACTTTCAACATTAGGATATCGCGTAATCATTCATGGCCGTGATGCCATTAAAACAGCACAGGCTGTAACTGAAATCAATGCGCACTCCCGGAATAAAAATGTGGATGCCGTTACGGGCGATATGTCCACGATTGCCGGAATGAAAAAAGTGGCTTCTGAAATTCAGAAACTCACAGACATTATCGACGTACTCGTTCTTTCCACCGGTGTAATTTATTCCAAACGGGTCACTACATCGGACGGACTCGATACTCCCTTCGTCACGCAATATCTCTGCCGTTTCGCAATGGTGCAGGAATTGTTTCCGTTGCTGAACAAAGCGGAAAGCGCGCGTATCGTACACGTGGGCGCACCCACCATGAAAAAAGCGCAGGTATTTTTTGATGATCTCGCACTGAAAAATAATTTCACGATGATGACCAGTATGGGACAAGCCATGCTGAGCTGTCACCTTTTCGTCCAGGAATTTTCGAAGCGTCATCCCGACAATAAAATCACGATGAACATCATGCACGTGGGCATTTCGAAGACAGGCATTGCACGCGAGATCAGCTGGCTCTTCCGAACGATGATCAACACGTTTGGTACTTCACCGGAAAAAGCGTGCAGGAATGCAGTGTTCCTCGCTGATAACAAAGCCGCAAATTTCAGCGGATATTTTCTCCCGACACCGGGTAAACCGGAGAAGAAAGAAAAGATCTCGTTTGATCCGAAACTGGCCGAGAAACTCTGGGAGACCAGTGAGAAATTGATTCAATAAGATGGGCCGCTTCCGTAATTAAAAAAAACCACATAGATTCTGTGTTATAATCCAAGTCTTCTAAAAAGAATTTATCTTTGTAATCTAAGAACGGCCTTGAGTCAGTTCCGTAGGGGTGGCGAGCGATTGCTGCCCCGATTCTTTTTTAAGATATTCCGGATCGTA
>DATHKF010000297.1:0-3962 GCA_035489505.1 Bacteroidia bacterium
GCCCCGGTTGAAATAGATCCCTTTGCCATCGTGGCCTTCACCAATCGAAGTGACTACGCGATGCTGGAGATTGCCGGTGCGGCGAAAGATGAAATTCTGCTTGCGCCGGCCATTTTTCTGAAGTACGCCGAAGACAAAGAAAGCAACGCCAATGCGAT
Source organism: Bacteroidia bacterium (assembly GCA_035489505.1). GTDB lineage: Bacteria > Bacteroidota > Bacteroidia > Palsa-965 > Palsa-965. The sequence goes on from DATHKF010000297.1 coordinate 159, forward strand.
TGAGGCTACGGCGATAGCTGTTGACATTGTTGCGCTGGTAACCGGGCCCGGAATTATTATTTCCGCGATCCAGGCTGGCCGCAAAGCATTAGCAGTCTATGAGGTGCTCCAGTTTCTGGGTGCATCGGCCAACTTATACGCCAACCAAAATACGTCGCCTGAATTTACTGAGGCCGTTCAGATGTACAACATGATTGTGGGTGTCTGGGGATTATCGCGCATTGCAACAAGTGGAGTCAGGTACACGGTTGATTACATCTCCTCTGTCCGCAATGGCGATGTCCAGGCTGTTTCCACGGCCACCGCTCAAAACTACATTCACAAATTCGATCAGATCACAAACTGGAATGGAGTTTCGGAATCGACAAAGGTTCAGATGCGGAGGATGCGGGAATTGCTGGGGAAAAATGTGGCCTCAAGTGCTATTATTGCTTCTACGCAATTCAGCCGCGCGGTAATCAATGGACTTACCGGTTTCGTGAACAGAATTACTTCGCTGGCGGCGCAGTATAGTCTTACGTTGACGGAGTTTATTGCGCTTGAAGGTAAATCTGCAGCTGCTCTGTCACCTGCTGAGCTGGCAACGATGAACGCAATGCGTAATACAATTCCGCATCCGAACGCCGCGACGATTATGCAGAAGGCCATTCCGAAAAGCGACATTGGCAAATATCTTGACGGAACTTACACGAGTTGCCGGGGATTTATGTCAACCGCGGAAGATTCGAAGCACCTCGAAACTTTTGAGGACATATATTATGGGATGCGGTTGGATTACACCAACACCGCTTTCAATCTATCAGACGGGAGTTGCGGTGTAATTCGGTTCAAAGCTGCTAATTCCGCTTCAGCAACAATACCCAAAAGCGTGGCTAATCAAGGTACGATAACCAACGATATGCCTTTTACAGGTCATGGATTTACTTCGGGCAATAATGGCAGGTTGGGCGTTCCGGAATGGAAGATGGATAATTTTGCTTTACTGGAAAATGGCGCTGAACTTTGGGAAGTTTTTTCTGATGGCTCCGAAGTATTGAGAGGCAGATATGATAAACGAATACTTAAATTCGTTGCTGTAAATTGACCTTGATGCGAAACGCGACTTACACCTTGTACAATGGATTGGAAGTAGAACTAGGTTCTTTGGACGAGTATCAGTATATGTTACTTCACAGAGGAAAAAACAAACCTGATAATAGTTTTGTGCTTGTCTCGACTTCACCGGATGTCTTTGAAAAGTTAGTGCCAAAAGGACAAATTACTACGGCCTTCATCGTCTATACCTACGCATCCTACAAAGGTCACAAATGGCAAGTCGACCGAAAAGAAAACAACAAGCTGAGACTTTCAATCGGTGAACCTGTAGATGTGCCCGGGCTAAAAATGATAAGTCAGGGATGGTATGAGATTTGGGCAGATGCTTCAGAGGTCGACAAAGTTTGGGAAGAACGGGAACCGTCCGGTTATCCGCTTCCGTTTCCGGAAAACCTTCCAAAGTATATGGAGTTAAGCATTGACGATTTATAATTCACCACTCTCCAGAATTTATTTTCCCTCGTCCTTAACCCTTTTCATCCTTTATCCATTTACAAACGGCCATCTCATTTTTCTTTCACAATTTTGTATTGTAGCTATTTATTACAACTATAATATCCATAAAAGGACCCATAGCCGACAACAGCAAAGCCCTGGCGTACACGAAACTCTCGATACTTCCCGGAAAGTAAAAGACCGCATTAAAGCGGATGTCGAGGATGAGGACATTTTAGCGGGCATCCAAAAAGAAGGTTATGATCCACAAGCCGCTGCCGGGATGATAATCACAACATGCAAAAGGGGATTCATCGGATAATTGTACTTAGCGCAATCTACTTCATAGAAAGTATGCAGGTTATAAAATTTAACACGTGCACAATTAAACTTCACATCCAGTCACACTCCACACACAACCGTGCCGACGGAGTGCAGTAGGATCTCCGCAACTCCGTCTTAAATGTCCCGGCGGCATAACCCTTTACATCACCAGGCAAGTGCACAGTCATTTTCATTCTGAATTCAGAATGAAAATGAATTGACATTTAGTACAACTCAGTTTTCAATTTCTCTCCTAAAATAGATCAACAGCACTGATGCATACTAACCGTATACGGTTAGTATGCGCTGTTCATTTTCCCCTTCTCCAGTTCATAACCGTTTTATAACCTCCCGTAAAAACACGTGTTACCAACTTAAAAACAGCTGGCTCATTTGTCCTCCTATTTTCGTGATATAGTTTTTTAGAACTACACGAATCACAGTAATTACTCTTCCTAAAAAACAAGCAGGTTATTATTTAAAACCACTACGGGTGCAGTTTTCAATGCGGATAAAGTAGCGTAAACGCCCGGATAAAAACTAACCGTATACGGTTAGCACACCTCGGATAAAATAAATGAGTTTGGCTGCGTGTTAATGCGAAAATCCAGGTCCAACAGGCAATTCGACAAAATCTTTGGCGAATACGTCCGTAAAACACGGGAAGCCAGGGGCTGGAGTCAAACCGAACTCGCAGGACGCATGGACAACAATTTCCAGAACATATCACGAATCGAACGCGGAGAGATCACACCAACCATTTTCTGGTGCTATAAATTGGCCCACGTTTTTGAAATGGATGTCTTACGCATGATCGAAGAAGTAGGATTTCAGATCAAATAATTCTACGAAATCCCCAGCGAAAACCCGGAATTCCTCAATCTACACACCACCACTTTACCAGGTGTATTCTCCGACACCTCAACCCGGAACTCTTTCCACTCAAATCCATCTTTAACACAGGTATTCTCCGATACAGCAACCAGAAACTCTTCTAACCCACCTTTGTCACATGTATTCTCCGACACTCCAGCCCGGAACTTTTTCAACCCGGAACCCACAACAGTCACCACTATCACATGTATTCCCCGACACACCAGCCCGGAACACGAACTAAGACCCCGTAAAAACACCTGCTTCTTACCCGTAGAAATACCCGTTTATCAATTCCGCGTCGGATTAGTACTCCTCTTTTGTAAATTTCCTGTACAATAACCCGCTGAATACGCATAACCCTTATTGCTCCCATGTCAACAACGACCACGAAGAAGAAAACCGGGCCGCGTGCTGTCAATGCTGGTCCAGTGATGCTCAAGTACCAGGAGTGTGCATTGGATTATCTCGACCGCCTTGCAGCATACGAAACCATCAAGAACATTCGTATTCCCGAAGATTCAATCACGGAAATCGGCTGGCAGGTCGATAGTCAACAGGATATTCTCCGCGCATTGATCCGGATCCGGCAGCAATGCCAGGAGATGGTGAAAAAATCGGATGAATATTTCGACGACGGCAACGGTTACCGCCACTGCAAATCGGTGATCCTTTTTTTCCTTCACCATCCGTTTGTAACACCGAAGTTTTACGAACACATCATCTGGCACGAAGATATTCGTCGCGCCGATCCGGAGCTGTACGTGATCATCGAGCAGAAACATGAGGAGCTGAAAGGATTGAAAGAGGAGTTGAAGAAGCTCATGTAGTTTTCTGTTTCAAATTTTTCCTCTGCCAGGTTCCACGTTCACGATGTGACTGTGTGGTAAATAAATATGAAAAACGGTTGAAACCGTTTGGCAAACCTGCTGTATCCATTGCCGGGGGCTTAAGCCCAATGTCATTAAGTTGTAAGCGAAATCAAAAAACAGCTGGGGGATAACTTAATAAGCGTCATGGGGTTAAAGGGCCAGTTTCGCTGGTTCTTTAAGGTGACTAAACCGAGATCCCCATGAC
>DATHKF010000298.1:0-10753 GCA_035489505.1 Bacteroidia bacterium
GGGCTTTGTTTATCATAACCCCGGTGCTTACGATCCCGAGGGTGATAGCATGTCGTTTTCACTTGTACCTTGTTACACCAGTGTATATGATTTTCCGAACGCCACAATCAATCCTATTACAGGAGACCTCGTTGTGCCGGTGAGTGACCAGGATAGTATTTACTTGATTGCAATTCGCATTGATGAATGGCGAAGAGATTCCAGTGGCCAATCCTTTCACATGGGCTATGTGATTCGTGACATGGTCATTGACATCCCGCTAATAATTAACATTGAAGAAAATTCAGGGATAGCACTTTGTTCAATTTTTCCCAATCCGACATCCGATGTGATCACATTTCAATTTGCAGGTTCACAGCAATTACGCATTGTGAGTCTATGCGATCACCTCGGCCGTGACGTCTGGCGCGAAGAAACCAACGAAAATTCCATTACCATCTCCGTCCACGAATTCGCGGAAGGAATCTATTTCTATTCCGTCATCAACGACGCCGGCCAAGCAACCGCTGGAAAATTCATCGTCGCACACTAACACACTGCGCAGGGCATAGCATCTCAATTCGCTCTCTCAGCACCTTCCCTCCGCCCACCGAAATCCGGATCAGCACTCCCATACCTGCTCAACAAGCCCGTATTTTGCGATTACGTATTGGTAGGTATTTCCGGCTCGCTGCAATAAAACCCCGAAACAAGTCCTGCGCGGATGGCATATTTGATCTGCCCGACCAGCGTCTGCGAGGATACTTTTCGCCCGATATTGCGTCGATGCGTTTCAACGGTCCTCACGCTCAGCTGAAGCTTCCGCGCGATTTCTGCAGAGGTCAGTTCGTCAATAACGTGAATCAAAACCTCGGTTTCGCGTGATGTAAGGGGAACATAGAATGGCATGATGCAGTAATTGGTTACTGCAAACCTAGTTCAGGCGGGTTGGCGCTGCATCAGTAGTAATCGGTATTTGAACTTGAGGAGAGGTACGTAGAACTACCTAGCTGGTGAGTAATTCACCACAGTGAAGATTCGCTGCGCTCATTCAAAATTAACCACGGCGGCACGGCGACACAGCGATTTGCATGGCTTAATAAATTTACCACAGAGGCTACTGAGTGATTTTCACTGAGATTCACTGAGTGGTGTTGCCCACAAAAACAAACAACACGCGCTGTGTCGCTGTGTCGCCGTGGTAAAGCAAGTAACAAATCGCGCAGCGATTCCGCCGTGTCGCGCGGAAAACAACAAACAATACGCGCCGTGCCGCCGTGTCGCCGTGGTAAAAAAGAGAGAATCATTCCGTTCCCCGATAACTCAGAGCAGATTATTCTCAAACGCGTATTTCATCAATCCCACGATCGTGCGGCAGCCGGTCTTATCCAGGATATTTTTCCGGTGCGTGTCAACCGTTCTGGGACTGAGTGAAAGCTTTTCGGCAATGGCCGCGGTACTCAGGTCTTGTCCGATCAGTTGCACAATTTCAGTTTCACGCGGACTGAGATTTTGTTCCGAAGCCATTTTCCGTTTCATGCGCGAACGTACCATGATGTCGACGATCTCGCGGCTGTAAAAAGTACCGCTGTCCGACAGGCGGGTCAACGCGTTGATCAATTCTTCCTTACCCGTATTTTTCAGGATATATCCTTCTGCTTCTGCCATCAGAATTTTATTGACAATGGCAAGATCGTTGTACATCGTGAGCACGAGCACTTTGACTTCCGGGTAATTTTTTTTCACCTGCACCGTTAACTCTGCGCCGTTCATTCCCGGCATATTGATATCTGTAATGAGAATATCAACCGGGGTGTTTTTCAACTGCGCCAACGCTTCGATCCCGTTGGATGCCTCGCCAACAAATTCGAACTGTGTTTCATTTTTCAATAATGCGCGAATCCCGTCGATGAACATTTGATGATCATCAGCAATGAGAATACGTAGTGCGGCAGGTGCAGACATAGATCAGTTTAAAGGTATAGCAATAAAAATATGTGTTCCTTTTCCTTCTTCGGATTCAACACGTATCGTGCCATTCAGAATTTCAACGCGCGAATAAATATTTTTCCAGCCCAGTCCCTGCGATTTTGCGATCTGCGTTACATCAAAACCGCGGCCGTCATCGGTGATGGTTACTTCCAGTTTGCCCTGCAGCTTTTGCATTTTCACCACAACGTTTGCAGCCTGTGCGTGCCGGACAATGTTGTTGAGCACTTCCTGAACAATGCGGTAAAGCGCGATCTCCATGGTTTCGGGAAAACGTTCTTCCAGGTTTGTATCAAACTCTGCTTTTATTTTTTCAGTGTCGCTGATCATGTTGATCAGTTCGTTCAACGCGTCCACCAAACCCAGGCGGATCAACGCACCCGGCATCATGTTGTGTGAAATGGCACGGACTTCTGCGCACGCTTCATCCAGCAACTGCAGCGAATTTTTAAAACGCGTTTGGTCTTTACTTTCCACGCTGTCTTCGAAACCAGCTACGTTGAGGCGCGCAGTAGAAAGCAACTGTCCAAGGCCGTCATGGAGCTCTTCAGCAATACGCTTTCTTTCTTTTTCTTCCGTTTCAAAGATGGCGTTCATGCGCACATTTTGCTGCAACGTCATTTCACGTGTCCTGATCCGAAGCTGGCGTCTCCAGTAAAAGCGAACACTTCCAATGGCCAATGCCAGGCCCGTAACGAGCACAATGATAAAAAATGTCTTCGTTCTCCAGAAAGGCGGAACGATGGTAATGTGCAGTTCCACCGGTACGTTGTTCCAGATGCCGTCGTTATTGGCTGCCTTCAGCTGGAAAGTGTATTCTCCCGGGTCGAGATTGACAAACCGCGCGAACCGTTCTTTCCCTGCCTGAACCCAATTGCTGTCGAGTCCTTTGAGCCGGTAACTGAAACTGTTTTTGGCGGGAGCGGAAAATTCAAGAGCGGTATACTCCAGCAAAAGATTGTTCTCCGTATAATCCAATGTAATGTGTTTCCGGTATTCGATGGATGTATCCGACACATAAGGTTTATCGAATATCTTCAACGAGGTAATCACACTGCGTGGCACAAAAGGATTGTCGGTTATTTCACCCGGGAAAAAATGATTGTATCCATTGATTCCCCCGAAAAATAATTCTCCTGCTTCGTTTTTGTAATAAGCGCCGGTGTTAAATTCATTGGACTGCAGGTTGTCTGAAACCGTATAATTCCGGAACGTTTCCTGCACAGGATTAAATTTTGAAATTCCTTTGTTCGTACTGAGCCAGAGATTATTTTCTTTGTCGGTCAATATTCCGTAAACAAAATTATTAGGCATACCGTCCTTCTCGGAATACATTTTTTCAACGCGATGATGAGTTGCATCCATTTTATACAACCCGGAATTACTTCCTGCCCATATCGCGCCGTTATTGTCCTGGCAAATGGATTTCACTGTACCCATGTTGCCGACTATCAGCTTCAATGTATTCCGCGGTTCGTCCTTTCCGGCAAAGTACATTCCTTTCGCTGAGCCTACCCACAAGTTGCCTTCACGATCGACGAGAATGCTTTGTGCAAAATCGGCAACCGGGTATGGAATACATTCGTAGACATCTCCGTTCTTTTTCAATTCACAAAACCCACTGTACGAGCCGAGCAATAACGATTGGTCGCTCAGCAGGTACATGCATTGAATATGAGCGCTGGTCCGTACATCTTCGCGCAACAGGTTAGGCCGCCTGAGGTACGTTTCGCCTTTGGGCAGCATGGCGATTCCGTTCGCACTGCCTACCCAGATTGTTCCGGAAGAATCTTCTGTCATAGCCGTTACGGGCGACAGGTTTCCGGTGGTATTGTCCAGGCCATTGATGTAACGGAATGTTCCGTCTTTCTGATTCATCACATTAAGACCCTGGTCATACGTTCCGATAAAAAATTCATCGCCGCTCTGCAGGAAACATTTGGTAAAATTGCTGCGGAGTCCATTCCTGTTTTCCGGATCACTGTATACGTGGTGAAAAGGTTTTCGCTTCGTGTCGATCCTGAAAAGACCATTGGGATCAGTGGCTATCCAAAGGTTCCGCGTTTGATCCATCATAAACCGGATCGCGCGATACGGCAGTGTACTGTTGTTTTGCTGCGGATTGTTCTGCAATGCAAATGTTTTATCGGCTTCATCAAAAATGTAAACGCTTCCTTTGTCTGTGCCGCACCAGAACCGGTGATCACCTGTTTCCATGATCGCACAGATGATCTCCGTCGTTCCATCGGGTTGAACAGGAAGCACGCTATGCACAACCTCATTCGTTAATGGATCGTATGTCAGCAGCGCTTGCGTTGTTCCAAGCCGGATCTTCTTATCCGTGCATAACGCAAGACTGTATAACCGTATAGTTGCACCGGTCTTTGGATCATCAAATGAACGGCGCCGGGTTTCGCCTGTGAGCAACGAGAAACTGTTCACGCCCTTTGAGCCGGTTTCGACGTACCATAATTCTGCACGCGCGGAATCGTAGGTCGCCACGTTATCCAAAGCGTATACGTTTGCCACCTGCGAAAATTGCTGAAATATTTTTCCGGTGTTAGCGTCGAGCTTAACCACTCCGTGACCTGCGGCCGCTACCCAGATCGTATCGCCGTCTGCACGGAATGGCAGAATTTCGCCGTTGTCTATACTGCTGCTCCCAAATGTGTGCACGAGCCTGATCTTCTGGGTAAGCAGATCCATGCAGTACAATTCCATGCTGTTCCCGGTTGTAATCCAGAGCGCGTTCTCAGCGAGGAAAAGATTCCGGAGATTGGTATGCTGCAGCGAAGTACTGGCTCCCGGAATACTTTTAAAAGTAGTGATGGTGTATCCGTCGAAACGGTTCAGTCCATCTGCCGTAGCGATCCAGACAAAACCATTGTGGTCCTGCACAATGCCAAACACGGTTCCCTGCGAGAGTCCTTCGTCGACACCAAGGTGTTCAACGCCGCGGTGATCCTGCGCCACAAGCACAATGAAAAAAATCACACAAGCGAGGAGTGTAGAAAGGGTCTTGGGCATTGGTGGGAGAAACGACGTTGGTGGATTAAAAGTAAGGTTTTTCGGGAGGATGTTCAGTTAGAAAAACAGCCACAGGATACATCATTGCAGCCAAACCTCAAGTCGCCGTCTTCTCCTCCGTCACCACTCCCCCGGCCTCTTCCAACGCCGCGAGATTTTTCTTCACCTCGCTGATGAACACTTCCTTCAGTGTGATGTCGTTCAGGTGTGCGTACGCCCACATCGTTACTTCCTTCAGTCCAAGCAACGGAATTGAATCTCCTTTTTCCTGCGCGAGTTTTTCGAGCGCGTCGACGAGGTTTCCGAAAATCTGTTTTTTCTCTTTCGAAGAATCTGTCTTGAGCAAAAGTTCCAGTTGACGGAATACCTGCAATTCGAAATTGATCTCGTAGGTTTCGTTTTTCCGGAAATGCCGTTTGCCTGAGCGCATCAGGTACTCGTTCAAACCGTCGTTGTTCAATTCATATTGGATAACGGCCTGGAGCACGAGTGCAAAATCGCGGATGTCGATGCGGACTTTCTTACTGCCGGCATTCAGTATGCGCATCGCGAAACGGTTGGCCGCTGCATAATTTCCCGCAAGAAATTCTGCGACGGTAAAATTGCAGAGGAAGGGAAGAACCTGTGCTTCGCTCAGGTGTTCACTTTCTTCCTGCAGCCAGCGATCGATCTCCGGAATGAGCACATTCACCAAATCAAATTTGCCCGTGTTGAGCGCGAGTGCAAATTGATTCTGGTAAAGCATTTCGCGGAAATTGCGTTGATCATCTTTTTTCAATCCTTCGAAATCCGCCATGAGCGTCAGGTACTGCCGCACTTCTGCCCAGTCGACCGGTGAATAAAAACAAACGGTCAGGTACGATTTACAGATGAGCAACAGCAGCTCCACCTGGTCCTGTTGCCAGTCGAGTTGTTTTTCCCAGGTGCGAAGCAACTTCTGGTAAAGCACAAGCGCGGGTGCAGGATTGCGTTCGTACAGGTTCCGCAATCCGATGATGTTAACCGCCAATGCTTGCTCCAGGTAAGCACCTGATTCGGCAATGCGCGCAATATTTTCATTTTCAGAAAGACTTCTGACTTCAGCGAGAATGTGCGCATCGCGATGGAAAAAAAACTGGCGCACGAGTGAAAGCAACATGTCATGACGGTGCTGCAGGTCGCGGAGATCACCGAGTTTTTCGTGAACGGCAATTTCTTCCTCGCGCAATGCTTTCAGCGTTTCACGTGTTTGCCCGGTTGGAAACTGCGCTGTCATTTTCTGCTCCCAGTCGAGACATTGCAAAGCAACGGCATACCGGCAGGTGTCGAGCGCAAGTTTTTTTGTTCTGCGGATTTCCCGCGAAGCGGGACGATACAATTTCTTGCTGTACAGGATCGCGATTTCATCGAGGCTTGTGCGGAAGCGCGCATCGGTGTCATCGTTCTTGTGAAGCAGGTGAAGTCCATCGAGGATTAAATCCTTGAGACGATTGGCAACCGTAGGCAGGTTCTGGAGAAATTTTGCGTTGGACGGAAACGATTCGTCGCCGGGGTTTGCGTTGAGCCAGTCGAACAGTTTGAGTTGCTGGCTTACCGTTCCCCCACGCGCTTTGCCCAGTAATTTGATGAATCGTTTTTCAGCGGCAACAAGAGAAGATGTCCATTTTTTTAATTCTTCAGCGGTTTCCATCAGGGTTTGTGTGTGAGTAATTCTACTGTCCAAATTAAACAAATACGCCATGAAAAGTCTCTGGAATTTGATTTGGATTGTGTAATTCCTGAAAAAAGTTGTTTGCGGTGTTACCTGTCTTGCGCTAATCTTGTATCGCAATCATTCACACATTAAAAAAACAAAACCATGAGCACCGCAGCCATCGCAACAGCCGTCAGTTTTACGTTCAACGATCCAAAATCAGACAGCCCCATTTACATCACCGTGAGATACAAAGAAAGCTTACATATTATTGCCAATAATGATGTTCCCGTGGTGGTGTACGTGGACCAGGGGCCGCCGATACAGAATGCTTTGCTGTCGATGATATTCCGCGACGATTATTATCCGCTTCCTTTGTACTGCGATGGACTGAAGATGGGAGTTTCCCTGCTGGCGGGTGATGGCGAACCTTCCATACTCGTACCGTTTCATTATGGCATTGAAACAGCAGTAACCATATACCCGATTGATCCTGACAGATTACCCGGCGAGGCGCGCATCGTGATCAATCCACCCTTGGGAGACATGGGCATCGGATTGCTGATCGTAGGCACCTCCGGACTCTGGGAAGGAGAGAATTAAATACGATCGGGTAATCGCTTTCAGTTGATTTCATCATTCATTCAACACGGTCATGGAGCCGTCGGGCGTAGCCATGCCTTTTGAAAACTGACGGGCAGATTTTTTCAAAAACTGATTCCCATGAAAACACAAAATCTTTTCAGCGCAGTGCTCAACATATCTTACTTCTGCGCGGATCTTGATTCAGAAATTATCATCACCGGTGTGTCGGGCAACCAGGCGAAGGGAGCGTTTACATTGAACCACGTTACGATTCCGGTTACAGCGTATCGTCATCCGGATAATCCGAAAGCACAGGGCGCAACCAACATCTGGTTTGCAGGAGCTGATATCAATCCGAATGAATTTGTTGGTGGCGTAGGTCGGTTTGCAATTCCTGATGAAGAAACAGGAACACCCGCTAGCATTATTCTTGGAGGCGTTTACCCGATGCACGATGCTGTGATCACATTCAGTGGAATTTATTTGCGGCAGGATTAAATGTTCTTTGACTACGCGATTATTTATTGTTCACCGCGGAGACGCAGAGACCAGCGTTTAAGACAGCAATGCCCGCAGAGCGGTGTCTCCGCGATCACGGCAAGCTCACAAGTAATGCCCTCAGCGTCTCCGCGGTGATTTTTAACCAGCACAATCGCGCAGCGATTACACTCCGAAGGAGTCCTTGGACCGTGCCGCGCGGGAAACAATAACAACAAACAAGCACCGTGCCCTCGTGGTAAAAAATAAACCCAAATCGCGAAGCGATTGAGTTACCGTAACCTCGCCGTGAGCGCCCGGGTTCAGAATAAGGAACACTAAGAAAAAGCGCCGTGCCGCCGTGGTAAAAAAATAAACAACTCAATCGCGCAGCGATTCAAAACTTTCCGGAAAAGGCGGAGCTGCAACCGCCTCAAAAAAAACAGGCCGCGCTGCACCGGCAAAAACGTACAGGGGCGTAAACCGAAAAGCCCGCCATCAAACAGAGTAGGTAACCAAACAAATCCCAAAATGGCATCAGCAACTTTTACCTGGACGCTCGAAGCGTTTGAACAACAAGGCAAACTCTGGCTCAAGTGGAGCACCACCGCTCCTTTCCGTGCACAGCAAGGACAAATCCACGTCTACAAAGGAAGTTCCTTCCCTTCCGATCCCACCAAAGACACTGAGAAGTGGAGCTGGGACAATGAAAACAAACCAAGCTGGAACACAGGCCTGGCCTGGGGAACTGATTGGCATTGCGCTTACATTGCCGAAGGAAGTCCGAATGGCCCGTATGTGTACCTGATCAAGTTGATCACTACTGGCACAATGGGTCCTGATGTGGCACGCATTGCGTAAGCTGAAAGTGAAATGATTGGATAGACAGGACAGGCTGAGAGGCTTGTTCTGTTTTTTTTTGTGGGGCATACTATATCCTTGGAATATTGGTAGTGTATCAGTTTGAAGTGCCAGTTAATATTTATGGAATGGAAACGGTTAAAACCGTTGAGCTAGATTGCTGATTCCATTGCCGGGGGCTTAAGCCCCCGGCAATGGATAGCCCATATACGTTTAACCGCTTAAGCGGTTTTCATAAACCCTTAATATCCAAACTGAGACACTACCGGAATATTTTGCCCTGCCGGGAATAGCCCGTGTTTTCGTAACTTCGCACTCCGTTTAATACTGGTCCCGTAGTTCAATGGATAGAATAGAAGTTTCCTAAACTTTTGATACAGGTTCGATTCCCGTCGGGACCACTATCATAAAAAGCGTCTGATTTTCAGGCGCTTTTTTGTTTTACCATTTTCTCTAAAATGCAGGCGGATTGATTATCAGTTTGTTCGGGTTTCGCTTCGAACTGCCTCGGGCTATGTATCTGAGCAACTAGTCGACCCAGTCCTTTCAGCCCAAAACCTTTTTCAATTCCCCTTTGGTTGGGAGATAGAGTTTGTATTCTTTGGCAAAAATAGTTTTGTTACCCTTGGGTAAGGTGATTTCCACAACTGCATCGCTCTTGTCTTTGCATATGACTATACCTATGGTCGGTTTCTCATATTCTTTTCGCACATAGCGGTCGTAGTAGTTAACATACATCTGCATTTGACCAATGTCCTGGTGCTTCAGTTTTCCGATTTTTAAATCAACCAAAACGAAACATTGCAATAAGCGGTTATACAGGACGAGATCAACGAAAAAATCTTCTCCGTCAAAGGAAAATCTAACCTGTCGGCCACCGAATAAAAAACCCTTACCCATTTCCAGAAGGAAATGTTCTATTTTATTGATGATGGCTGATTCGAGGTCTGATTCGGAATAGGCAGGTTTAGATTCGAGTCCGAGAAACTCCAGAACGTAAGGGGATTTAAGAACGTCTTCTGGTTTTTCAATGACCTGTCCTTTTTGAGCAAGCTGTTTTACCTGCTTCTTGTTTTTGCTAAGTGCAAGTCTGACATAAAGATCGCTTTCAAATTGCCGCTGTAACTCACGTACACTCCAATTATTCTGGATCGTTTCAATTTCATAGAACTGCCTTTCGCTGGAATCTTTTATACGACAGAGCAGTACATATTGCGACCACGAAAGTGGAAATATTTCAGCGAGGGATTTCCGCGAGTGCTGTGCCGGGGTATAAAGTGCCGGGGATTTCGCAGACGATGTCTGCGATTTTTTAGCAGTCAAAGATTTCGCAGACGGTGTCTGCGAAATTGAAGGAATATGCATCTTGCTTCTATAAAGGGAATAGAATAACCGCATCTGTTCAAGATTACGTTCTGAAAATCCATCACCAAAATGCTCAGTAAGTTTCTTACTCAATTCCTTAATGGTTTCCTTTCCATAATCCGCTTTGACTTTTCCTCCCTGCTCATGTTCAATAATCAACCGTCCCAAATGAAAATAGGTAAACACCATAAGGCTATTGGTTTGCCTCGCTGCCTGATTTCTTGCTGTCCTGATCAGTTCAATAGCTTGATCGAACAATTTTCCTACTCCCGTTTTAATGGTTTTTCCTGCCATATTCTTTTGTCCAGCGTCGTGATGCAGATGATTCGGGTAATATAACCGTCATCTCAAAAAGGACACGCCAAATTAAGCATTCGGACTTTATTGTATTCATGAGGGACCATCTCTTCGGAAATTCTGTATAATGGTAACAATCCGGGGATAGCCCAAAAAAGCCTTTCCCAAAGTTTCGGTCTTTCTCTTTCGTCCTCAACGAAAAATTAAAGCACGCAGGTTGAGTGCTTTAATTTTTTCTAAAAAAACAACCTCTTCCCCTCCTCCGATTCCATCATCTTCCACGCCACATTATACCCCAGTTCCCGGTACGCTTCGAATTGCTTCTCATCGAAAAACTGGTCGGCGGTGGACTGGTGAGGGAAAGTAGGATTCACGCCTTTGTAACTGTACACGTCCGTTGGGAGTCCTTCGATCATGGCGAGTTTCAGGTACACGAGAATGCCTTTGCGGCCGTCGCCGTAGTCGATATCAGCAATGGCGAAACCGCGACGGGCAATGGCG
>DATHKF010000299.1:0-6057 GCA_035489505.1 Bacteroidia bacterium
AACGTTTGTAGGATGTAACGTAAACCGGGGGTGGCAGAACAGCTATCGAAAGTTTTTCCGTTTCAATAATGTTGAGTCCTTTTTGTCCGCCAAAAAACAAGCGGCCTTCTTTGTTTCTTCCGTATGCGCCCTGGTTAAATTCCGAAGGTTGAACGCCGGCTGCAGGTCCGTAATTCACAAACTGTTTTTCGCTGCTCGACGCTTTCGGGTTGAAACGCGTGAGTCCTTTATTATGACTCAGCCAGAGATAACCGTCGTTGTCCGGAACAACCGCGTAAATATTATCGCTCGGTAAACCGTTGCGCTCATAATACGTTGTGAATTTTCCGTTGGTCTTGTCGAGTTTGTTCAACCCGTTCGATGTACCCATCCAGATATTTCCCGAAAGATCTTCCGTGATGCAATACACAAGATCATTCGACAACGATTGCTGGTCGCGGTCATCGTGACTGTACACAGTAAACTGCCCGTTCGCATCGCGTCGTGCAGCGCCGCCTCCACGCGTTCCGATCCACAAGGCACCAGATTTGTCGTAATACAAACTGAAAATAATGTCGCTCGGCAAATCGGAATTTTCACTGGTGAATTGCCGGATGGAATCGGTCTTCGGATCGAGACGGTACAAGCCGGCACCAAACGTTCCGAACCAGATGTTTTTGTCTTTCGGATCTTCTGCAATGCAAAGGATCGTTCCGTTTTCGATACGATCGTTCGGACTGTAAATCTTCACTGCGCCCGTAACCGGATCGCGGCGGTTTAATCCTTCGCCGTATGTTCCCACCCACAATGTACCGTCGCTGCCTTCGTGCAATGAAAGAATCGAATTGTTGATCGACGTCGACAATTCAGGATGCTGCGTGTACTTGCCTGTCTGCTGGTCGAGGGAACTCAATCCGCCGCCGTCGGTGCCAATCCACAAAAGTCCTTTGGAATCTTCCAGCACACTCAGGATGGCGCTGCTCTGAAGCGTGTTCGAGCCTACACCGGAACGTTCTGATCTGCGCAGGTGCGCAATGGTCGACGTGGAACGGAAATAGACTTCAACACCTTTTCCATTCGTGCCCACCCACATGTTGCCGGTCTTGTCGCGGTAAATGCATTTGGGTTGATTCGACTGGAACGCATAAGGATCTCTTTCGTTCGGCGTATAATGCTGAACTTCTTCGGTCTTGCGTTGAAAAACATCAAGGCTTCCATCGTAAATGGCCAGCCAAAGACTTCCGCGTTCATCGTCGCAAATGGAAAATATCCGCGCTTCCGAAATCGTGTTGGATGTTCCGTCGGGATAAATCGCACGGTCGTACCGGTGTGTTTTCGTATTGAAGATCGCGATACCTCCGCCGTCCGTTCCGAGCCACAAATGTTCATCGTCGTAAAAGAACAACGAGCGTACAAGATTGCATTGTGATCTGCGCAACGCGTCGCCGGAAACAATTTTCGGGTACAGGCGTTCGATATCTGTATCGGTAAGCATGTAGTCCGAAAACCGGCGCGAAACCTGGTCGAACATGCACATGCCTTTTCCAAATGTGGCCAGCCAGAGGTTCCCGGTTTTGTCTTCGGCAATTTCAAACACCCTGTTTCCCGGAAGCGAATAGGGATCGTTCGGATTGTTGACGAAGCGCGTAAATTTTTTAGCCGCGCGGTCAAAAAGATTGAGTCCGTCGTCGGTTCCGATCCACAGATTTCCGTGCATGTCTTCATGGATCACACGCACCGAATTGCTGCTGATGGAAGAACTGTTTTTATCGTCGTACGGATAATGGGTGAACTGTTCCGTGATCGGGTTGAACATATCCAGTCCGCCGCCATTCATCCCAATCCAGATCATCCCGGCTTTATCCTGGTAAACGGTATAGATAAAATTATTCGCGAGTGAATTCGAATCCTGCGGATCGCGCTTGAATACTTTGAAGTTATATCCGTCGTACCGGTTCAGGCCTTCCTGCGTCCCAAACCACATGAAACCCTGCTTGTCCTGCATGATGCAGTTGACCACGGTTTGTGAAAGTCCCTGTTCCACACCAATGTGGCTGAACTTGTAATCCTGTGCACGAAGATGTAAGGTATTCAGAACAAGCGCCACGATCAGGCACAGGTATCGACTTCTGAATGGTGTGAATTGCTTCATATCAGCCGGGTAAAATTAAGAAAGTTTGGAGACGGGAGGCAGGAGACGAGAGGCTAAACCTGGATACTTTGAAGAAAAGTTCTCCATTATGAATGCAATTAGCGGACTTTTCCTTCGAAGCATCCGGGGTAATGGCACCATTCTCGTCCCTCCGTTCACCGTTCTCCACTATCTTTGCAGATATGTCCTTAGCCGGAGAATGTGATCATTGGTTCGAAGATTGGTTTGACAGCCCGTTTTATCCCATGCTGTACGCACATCGGAGTGAGCAGGAAGCCGATGAACTGGTTGATAATCTTGTAAAAGTCCTTGCATTGCCCCCGGCTTCGCGCATTCTCGACCTGGGTTGCGGACGTGGACGGCATTCAACCGGGCTCGCCCGGCACGGATACGATGTAACCGGCGTTGATCTTTCGGCCGCCAGTATTTCGGATGCCAAAAAACAGGAGCACGAAAATCTGCACTTTTGGATTCACGACATGCGCCGTCCTGTGGCGGTAAATTACTTTGATGCCACGGTCAATCTTTTCACCAGTTTCGGGTATTTCACGTCACCATTAGACAATGTGCGGACCATTGATGCTGTGCATACGGAGTTGAAACCCAACGGAGTTTTTCTCATCGATTATTTCAATTCGACCAAAGTGAGAAGGCTCGTTGGCGATTGTCACACCGGTGAAAAAACGGTGGGAGATGTTCATTTCTCCTGGGTGAAAACCATTGAGAACAATGCCGTGCGGAAGAAAATTACGGTGAAAGAAAGTGGGATGGAACATCTTTTTTGCGAACACGTCCAGCTGTTCAGCCTGGACGAATTCAAAAAAATGCTGGAACCCAAATTTAATCTCCTGCATGTTTTTGGTGACTATGCTTTGTCGGCGTTCGACGAAGTAAATTCCGACAGGCTGATTCTCCTGTGCCGGAAAAAATAAAATCGGTTATGCTTACCTACGGATTAATTGCATTTGCATCAGTATTCGCCAGCGGACTTATTCTCCTCCTGGTGAAAATACCGCGTAACCCGATGAAGATGCTGCTCGCATTCAGCGGTGCATTTCTCTTCGCGATGAGTTTGCTGCATCTTGTCCCTGAATTGTACACGAGCGGAGGATCCGAAGTCGGGATCTGGATACTCGTTGGATTCATGATCCAACTTTTGCTCGAATACGTTTCCGAAGGCATTGAGCATGGGCATGTGCACAATCACGAAGCGCATCACCACGATAAATCAAAAGTGCCGGTTGGAATTATCACGGGGCTTTGTCTGCATTCTTTCCTGGAAGGAATGCCGCTCGGAGTCAATACAGATTCCGATACCATATTCACTCCGTTCCTCACCG
This sequence comes from Bacteroidia bacterium, assembly GCA_035489505.1. Lineage (GTDB taxonomy): Bacteria > Bacteroidota > Bacteroidia > Palsa-965 > Palsa-965. Next base: position 3,472 of record DATHKF010000299.1, read on the forward strand.
GTATTGTGCTCCACAATATTCCTGTGGCGATCGCTTTCATGGGCATTCTTCTGCATCACGGAAACACAAAAACACGGGCCGCACTCTGGCTCATGTTGTTTGCCGTGATGACGCCGCTCGGTATGGTGACTGCCAATTTCGCCGGTGCACAATTGACGGGCAATCTTGAACCTTATTTCAATATTGTTACGGCCATTGTAGTCGGAATATTCCTGCACATTTCAACAACGATACTTTTTGAAACCTCAGAAAATCACCGCTTCAATGCGATGAAATTCATTACCATTTTATTTGGAATTTTAACCGCGTGGCTGGTCACGCAAACCGTATGATAGAAGAAGAAGCGCAGGAAGAAGCACAAGACGAGACCCAATTGCCCGAACCCGACTGGAAAGAAGTTCTGCCGGCAGGTGATTTTCGCATGGTCGCAAAAACCATGAAAGGACTTGAGCCTGTTTTGAACCGTGAGCTCCTGCGTATTGGTGCACGCGATGTGCAGGAACATAACCGCGCATTGAGTTTTGTGGGCGACAAAGGCACGATGTACAAAGCCAATTTTATGCTGCGTACCGCCTTGCGTGTTTTGATGCCGATCAATTCGTTTGAAGCCAGGAACGAACAGGAATATTACGACGGCATCATGGCGATCGACTGGTCGCAATGGATCAGCGAAACAAATACAATTGCGGTTGACTGTACACTGAGCACGGAGATTTTTCACCACACATTTTTCATGGCGCAAAAATGCAAAGATGCCGTGGCCGATCAGTTCAGGAACAAAACAGGAGTGCGTCCTTCCGTAGATAAAGAACAACCTGATCTGCGGATCAACATTCACATCGTCGGAGAAAAAGTCACCGTTTCCCTCGACAGCTCAGGAACTTCTTTGCACAAACGAGGTTACCGGAACGATACAGGCCGTGCTCCGCTCAACGAAGTGCTTGCAGCGGGAATGATCCAGCTCACGGGCTGGGAGGGAAGAACAAAACTCATCGATCCGATGTGCGGTTCAGGGACCATTCCGATTGAAGCCGCTTTATTGGGTGCGAATATTCCGGCCGGCTATTTCCGCGAATATTTTTCGTTTCTCAAATGGAAAGATTTCGACAGCGAACTCTGGGAGAAGATCACAGAAGGTGCAATCGGCAGGATCAACAATGAAGACCAGCAGATTGTTGGACTCGAAATTTCTTCCAACACATTGAAGAAAGGCCGCGAAAATATTCACCTCGCGAAAGTGGATGATCTCGTGAAAACATACAACGTGGATTTTCACGAATGGGATCCACCGGAAGGCCCTGGAATTCTCATCATGAATCCACCGTATGGCGAACGGATGGACAAAGACGACATCACTACTTTTTACAAAGCGATCGGCGATACGCTGAAGAAAAAGTACGCGAATTATTCGGCGTGGATCATGTCGTCGAACCCGGAAGGATTCAAAAGCGTTGGTTTAAAACCAACGCGCCGCATACACCTCTTTAATGGTCCGCTGGAATGCCGTTTCATGAAATTCGAGATGTACGGAGGTTCGAAGAGGACGAAGTTCCAGAACAGGGAGAATCCAGAACCGCAATAATACGCGGGAAAAAACGCCTGCGGCAGCAAGGAATTTATTTTTTTCCTTTCACTTCGTTCAAGGGACATGTGATCCCTCCGGGATCATAAATGAACTACCGCTTATTTCGATCCGCCGCGGCGGATCGCATGTCCCTTGAACGAAGTGAAATAATTTTTAAAATTCCTTGCTGCCGCAGGCGCTTTTTAAATGCATAGAAAACCGTTGCGCCGTGTCGCTGCTTCGGAGTTCATCTTGAGCTTGTCGAATGGATGCCGCTGTGTTACCTTTGAAAGAACATGAAATCAGTCGCCGTATTCACATCAGGAGGAGACTCCCCGGGCATGAACGCCTGCATCCGCGCGGTTGTGCGCACAGCGCTGCATCATAAAATTGATGTTTACGGAATCCGTTACGGTTATGAAGGCATGATCCGCGACGATATCTTCAAAATGAATGCGCAGTCTGTCGCGAATATTATTCACCGCGGCGGAACTATCCTGAAAACAGCACGTAGTAAAGAATTCATGACTCCGGAAGGCATGGCGAAAGCAGCAGCGAATATTTCATCTCACGGCATCGAAGGAATTGTTGCTATTGGCGGCGATGGAACTTTCCGTGGCGCGCTCGAGTTCCGGAAATATTGCGGCGTACCGGTGGTCGGTTGTCCGGGCACGATCGACAATGATCTTCCGGGAAGCGACTACACGATCGGGTTTGATACGGCCATCAACACAGTGGTTGAAGCCGTAGATAAAATCCGGGATACGGCCGAATCGCACAACCGCATTTTCGTGGTGGAAGTGATGGGCCGTGATGCAGGTTTGATTGCCTTGTACAGCGGAATCGGTGCAGGCGCCGAAGGAATAATGATCCCGGAAACAAAAAATGACCTGGACGCAGTGCTCAGCATTCTCGGTCGCTCGCGGAAAGACAAAAAATCGAAAATTATTCTCGTGGCCGAAGGCGATGAGGCCGGCGGTGCGTTTAAAGTTTCGGAGCAGATCCGTGCGCAGTTTCCGCAG
>DATHKF010000300.1:0-4080 GCA_035489505.1 Bacteroidia bacterium
CATCCTCGTCAACAGCAACCCGGCGACCATCATGACCGATAAAGTGACGGCAGACAACATTTACCTGCTTCCGCTCACCGCTCAATCGATTGTTAAAATACTGGAGACCCATAAAATTGACGCGGTGCTGCCTACTATGGGCGGACAAACCGCGCTCAATCTCGCATTGAAATGCGACGAGATGGGCATCTGGAAAAGATTCAACGTGCGCATGATTGGTGTCGACATCGACGCAATCAAAGTGACCGAAGACCGCGATCTTTTCCGCCAGCGGATGGAAAGTATCGGCGTTGGAATGGCCCCTTCGAAAATTGCAAAATCATTCCTCGAAGGAAAAGAAGTGGCGCAGGAATTCGGTTTTCCATTGGTGATCCGCCCTTCGTTCACACTGGGTGGTAGCGGCGGCGCCGTAGTTTATCACAAAGAAGATTTTGATAAAGCGCTCAACCGCGGCTTGCAGACTTCTCCCATCCACGAAGTGTTGATCGATAAAGCGGTCCTTGGATGGAAAGAATTCGAGCTCGAATTGTTGCGTGACAGTAACGACAACGTGTGCATCATCTGTTCGATCGAAAATTTCGATCCGATGGGCGTACACACCGGCGATTCGATCACCGTTGCACCGGCGCAAACACTCTCTGATGTTACCTACCAGCTCATGCGTACCATGGCCATCAAAATGATGCGCTCCATTGGGAATTTCGCAGGCGGATGTAACGTGCAGTTTGCCGTGAGCCCGGATAACCAGGAAGACATTATCGCGATTGAAATCAATCCGCGGGTATCGCGTTCATCGGCGCTTGCATCGAAAGCAACCGGTTACCCGATCGCAAAAATTGCTTCGAAGCTGGCGATTGGTTTCAACCTCGATGAGTTGATGAACCAGATTACGCAAAGCACTTCGGCGTATTTCGAACCCACGCTCGATTACGTGATCGTAAAAATCCCGCGCTGGAACTTCGATAAATTCAAAGGCACAAACCGCGAACTTGGTTTCCAGATGAAATCGGTAGGCGAAGTGATGGCCATTGGCCGCTCGTTCCAGGAAGCTTTGCAGAAAGCTGCACAGAGTCTCGAGATCAAACGGAACGGACTTGGCGCCGACGGAAAAGAAAATACAAACCAGCAGGAACTGCTTGCAGGCCTTGAACGTCCGTCGTGGAATCGTTTGTTCATGATCTACGACGCGATGAAACTGGGAATCTCCTTGAAGACGATCCAGAAGCTCACGCGGATCGATCCATGGTTCCTTTCACAGATCGAAGAACTCGTTGTGTTTGAACGCGAGATCGAACGTTTCAATGTAGGTACGATCACCAAGGAACTGATGTTCGAAGCCAAGCAGAAAGGGTATGCCGATCGCCAGGTTGCGCACCTGTTGCGTTGCCTCGAAAGTGAAGTGTACAAAAAGCGCTCTGAAGAGTTCGGAATCAATCGCGTATACAAGATGGTTGATACCTGTGCTGCGGAATTCGAAGCGAGAACGCCTTACTATTATTCCACGTTCGAAACCGAGAATGAATCGGTTCGTTCGGACAAGAAAAAAGTAGTCGTGCTCGGCTCAGGCCCTAACCGTATCGGGCAGGGAATTGAGTTCGATTATTCCTGTGTGCATGGCGTTCTTGCCGCGAAAGAATGCGGTTACGAAACCATCATGATCAACTGCAACCCGGAAACGGTTTCTACCGATTTCAATGTTGCCGACAAACTTTACTTTGAACCGGTTTTCTGGGAGCATATTTACGAGATCATTAAGCATGAAGATCCGGTAGGTGTAATCGTACAGCTCGGCGGGCAAACAGCTTTGAAGCTTGCGGAGAAATTAGAACGTTACGGAATAAAAATTATCGGAACAGATTTTAAATCGCTTGATCTTGCAGAGGACCGCGGCAGCTTTTCAACGCTGTTGAAGGAATGCGGAATTCCGTATCCAAAATTTGCGGTGATCGAAGATGCTGAAGAATCGATTGAGCTGGCACGCGAACTTGGGTTTCCATTGCTCGTGCGTCCTTCATACGTTCTTGGTGGACAAAGCATGAAGATCGTGATCAACGAACAGGAACTCGAACAGCACGTTGTAAAACTGCTGAACGATATTCCCGGCAACAAGGTGCTGGTGGATCATTTCCTCGAAGGTGCGATCGAAGCCGAAGCCGATGCGATCTGCGACGGAACAGATGTGTATATCATTGGAATCATGGAACACATCGAACCGGCGGGCATTCATTCCGGCGATTCGTTTGCGGTACTTCCACCGTTTGATTTGTCGGAGAACGTGATGAAGCAGATCGAACAGCACACGAAGACCATTGCGCTTGCTTTGAAAACGGTTGGACTGATCAACATCCAGTTTGCGGTGAAGAACGAAACGGTTTACATCATCGAAGCCAATCCGCGTGCATCCCGTACAGTTCCGTTCATTGCGAAAGCATACGACGAACCTTACGTGAATTACGCAACGAAAGTGATGCTGGGCGAGAAGAAAGTGAAAGATTTCAATTTCAATCCGCGCAAGAAAGGTTACGCCATCAAGATTCCGGTGTTCTCTTACGAGAAATTCCCGGACATTCAGAAGGAACTCGGTCCGGAGATGAAATCAACCGGTGAAGCGATCTACTTCATTGACGATTTGAATGACGAGTATTTCCATACGATTTACTCGGAGAGGAATTTGTATTTGAGTAAGTAATTAAATTTTCTCTGTTGGTTCTAGGATAAATTCGCCAGAACCTAGGTTACCAGGTTTAACTGGCGTTCGCGTAACTGTAAGAGTTTTGGACGAACTATTTTGATCGTCGTCTTTCTTTGATCGCATTCGGTTCAATACATATCCGGAAATTCCGCCAATCAAAGTGCCGAGAACCTCATTACTGAGCTTGCCTGCTAAACCGAGGATTAGAATAGTAGCCGTTACAAGCAAGACAGTACAGGTTTCAAGAATTATTCCCTGGAATCCATTGTGTTGGTCATCGCATTCAATTTCACCTTTCTCTCCTTTACGCAGACGATTGCGGCGAAGAATAATTGGTAAAACGAAAAGTGCCAGAATTGTTCCGCAGAAGAGAGGAAGTCCCCACTTAATGGCTACAAGATTTATTTCTTCTTCCTTTTTGTTGAATTTGGCTTTAGCGACTGCTGATATTTTCTGGCACATGGCCAACCGCTTGTTTAACGCATGAGTCAGGTGTATTATGCGATTTTTTTCGTTCCCAATTCCGGTTTGTATTACTTCGTTCAATCTTGTTCTGACTCCAAGTAATGCTTGCCGGAAATTGTCAACAGATGTTGCATTGATAAAAAAGAGTTCTGATGTTGAACTGTTATCCGTAAAACGCATGAATTTACTTATGCCGGAAGATTTATTCAGTTCGTTGCTCAGTGGATCACTAAAAGCAGTCATCATTTCGTCGGCATCCATGCGACCCTCGTAATACTGGCCCTGAAAACCGAAATCTCCAAAGTAATCAGTGCCGTAATCCAGCCGATTTAATTCCTGATAAATGATCATTTCATTGGCTGCTTGTGCTGTCTGTTCTTCAGGAGATAAGGCACGACCGGGAAAAGTGATCTTCGCAAGCGTCGTTTCGATAGTACCAACAGAAACGGCTTCAAGACGAACTTTGTATTGATCGAGAAGTTTGGAATACCTTTCTAATTCAGCTATATTATTGCGTGTATTTACGATTTCTTTCTTCACCGCGTCGTATTGATCTTTAAGGATCATTTTGTCATCAGCTAAAGTTTTTTCGTCCGCTGAAAGCACGTCACCATTATCAGTAATAAATAGTGTAGTGTCAATTATTTGGGCATGGGGAACTATGTAAAATGAAACAAGAACTAATAATAGTGTTATGTTTTTCATGATTCTTCCTTTTATTTGATCGGGTGAAATGTATTACTATTTTCACCTGGTAGTCGGTTGCAAACGTTTGTAAACGGATAAACCTCGGATTTACTCAGAAATTTGGTAGTGTCTCAGTTTGGATATTAAGCGTTTATGAAAACCGCTTAAGCGGTTAAACGTATATGGACTATCTATTGCCGGGGGCTTAAGCCCCCGGCAATGGAATCAGCAATCTA
>DATHKF010000301.1:0-4341 GCA_035489505.1 Bacteroidia bacterium
GATGTCTTTGCGCATCATCCGCAATTCGGCAGACGACAATTTGGTGATGTCTCTTCCGTGGAAAAATATTTTTCCGGAAGTAGGCTCCACGAGACGAAGGATGGTCCGTCCCAGCGTTGTTTTTCCGCAGCCCGATTCGCCCACGAGACCGAGCGTTTCTCCCGGGTAAACATCAAACGAAACATCATCAACGGCCTTAACGATTTTGATTGCTTTGCCCGTGATACTTTTCTGCGTGATGAAATGCGTGTGAATGTTTTCGAGGCGGAGAACAGGTTCTTTCGCGTACAGCGCGTCATGCTGTATTTTCCGTTCGTTTTCTGTTACAACCAGGTTGTACGTTACCTCGTGAACAGATTGTTCGTTCTGAATAATATTTCCCTGCTCGTCGGTGCGCATGAAATCGCTCACGGTTGGCAGCCAGTGTAAACGTTTATTCAGCGGCGGACGGCATGCGAGAAGGCTCTTGGTATACGGATGTTGTGGATTGGAAAAAATTTCAAGAACGGAACCCTGCTCAACAATTTTTCCTTTGTACATCACCATCACGCGGTCGGCAAGTTCTGCGATCACACCAAGATCATGCGTGATAAACATGATCGACATGTTGTGCGTTGACTGGAGGTCTTTCATCAGCTCCAGGATGGTCTTCTGAACGGTAACGTCCAGCGCGGTAGTTGGTTCGTCGGCAATGAGCAGCTGTGGATTGCACGACATGGCCATGGCGATCATCACGCGCTGTTTTTGTCCGCCCGAAATCTGGTGTGGATATCCGTTGAATATGCGCACCGGGTCAGGAAGCTGTACCTGCGCGAAGAGGTCCATGACTTCGGCTTTTGCAATTTTTTCGCGGGACGTAAGAAAAGTGTCCGGGCGGTATTTTTTCACCAGGGCGAATGCAATGATGTACAACAATCCCAATGCCGCCGCAAGCATACCCAACCACGGAGTGATCACGATAGATGACCAGAAAAGAAATTTCGTTACAACCCGGGTGATCTTTTGAAAAGTATTCTTTGATGCGGATACGCCGGGAAATTTTTTGTGCTGGAGAATCGCTTCCATCACCTGCTCGCCACAAGTAAATACGGGATTGAGCGAAGTCATCGGTTCCTGGAAAATCATCGCGATTTCATTCCCGCGGTATTTTCTCATTTCCTTTTCCGTGAGTTTGGCCAGGTCAATGGGACCATCTTCACGTGAATTGTAAATGATTTCCCCGCCGGTAATTTCCCCGGGAGGATTTGGAATGAGTCCCATCACGGACAAAGAGGTTACGGATTTTCCTGATCCTGATTCGCCCACAATGCCCACAGTTTCGCCAGCCTTTATCACAAAGGAAACGTCGTTAACAGCTTTCACTGCTTCACTGTCTGTTCGAAATTCGGTAACGAGGTTCCGTATGTCGAGCAAAACACCCGGCGACGGCGCTCCCTGCGAAGTCCTCTCGTTATGGAGATTTTCCATATATCGTTTAAAAATAGCGATTCGGGGTGATTTGACAAGGGAAAGGTGCTGAAGACGGGAGAAGGGGCGATGGGAGGGCTATTTCCGGTGATGGGAGCAGCGATTTTCGCTTTTAACCATTTCACCACGGCGCCACGGGGACACGGCGCATTGCCTTATTGCTGCCCGCGAGGCACGGCGAACGGAGCCAATCGCTGCGCGATTTGAAATTTAAAATAGAACGCGGATTAAACGGATTCAACGGATTGTTGCAGATGATTGCTTCGCAATTGAAATAAAAATGGTACACAGAATTCACCGAATACGCAGAAGTCCCGCGGAATCTGAGCGTATTATTTTCTGTGAAATTCTGTGGCTTCTGTGTTTTCAGCGTACGATTAAGTAACACAAATCGCGAAGCGATTTCGCCGTGCCGCCGTGTCTCCGCGGTAAAAAATCGCTCTGCCGCTATTGTCTACATAGCATCCAGCAGGAACAACGAATCCATCGGAAGCGTGTCCTGTTCGGGAATGAACGTGAGGTCGTAATAGTATACGTGTAACTGCCCGTACGGATATTCCGTGTCTTCGATGAGCTCGATGCGCGCGGGACGTTTTGCTTTTTTCACTTCCCAGGTCATGGCCATGCCATCGTCCGTTGCCGGGCCGTATTTTTCGGAGAAGTAAGCGGTGAGGTCGGTGTACCATTCCTCGGCCGATTCTTCATCGGTGAGATAAATGTCGAGTGTCAATGCAAACAATCCTGCCGAATCGAATTCACAATCCCAGGTATAGTGTTTGGCGGAATCGATTTTTCCTTCGAAGAGGAGGTAATTGGGTTCTTCCTGTCCGAGACTATCGCCGGGCAATGCCAGTTTTTTTACGTCTTCTTTTTTCATGCCGAGCGAAATGCCGTGAAGCAAACTATCGTCGTTGAAAAAAATATGCTGGACAACCTGTGAATGCCGGAGCAGAATTTCGTTGTTGACCTTCGGTGTATCAGAACAACTGAGTGCGAAGAACAGCGCGGGAATGATGGCTGGGATTGCCTTTTTCATGCTGGTGTAAAGATACGATTTTGGCGTCATTGGAGCGCAGCGAAGCAATCCCCGCTTCGAAGGTGGGATTGCTTCGCTGCGCTCGCGATGACGCACTGCTTAAGAAATCATGACATTGGCCCCATTGATCAGCGGCTCATTCCTGAATTTTTTCAGGATCTGCGCAACAGTCAGCACATCTTTCTGGCAATAGGTGACAATGCGGGCCAGGTTCTTCTCCTGGTAATACACGCTGTGGACCATGCTTCCGTCGATATCGTCTTTGGGTGTGGGAATTCCGAGTGCGGTGGCGAGCAGGACGAGCGAAGTGTAGCTTTTGAAATCGCCGAACTTCCACATTTCCATGGTATCGAGATGCAGGATCTCCCAGGGTTTTTTCCCCGCGAGGTCGAGCATGGAAGGAAGATGCACACCGTTGATGATCATGCGGCGGGCAATGTAGGGAATGTCGAATTCCTTCACGTTGTGGCCGCAGATGCGGTGAATGTCGCGGTTGAAATGTTTGCGCAGGAGGTCGCCAAACTCGCTGAGCAGCTGTTGTTCATCGTCGCCGGAAAAAGATTTCATGCGAAATGTTTCTTTGCCGTCGGCATACTTTAAGAATCCCACGGAGATGCAGATGATTTTTCCGAACTCGGCATAAATCCCGGCGCGGGAATAAATGGAAGCGGGATTTTCTTCTTCTTCCATTTTCAGCGTGTTGGCTTTTTTATCCCAGAGTGCGCGCCAGTTTTCGGGAACATCGGCGTAAGTGGGAAACATCGGAACAGTTTCGATGTCGAGGAAGAGGACGTTTTCAAGATTGAGTTGATTGTACATTGTGTTTTGGATTGATCTGCTGCAAAGCAAAGAAACGGGGTTTGAGGAAGCCGTCCAATAAACGTTTGTAGTCGGGTGTAAGTGTTTGTAAGCGCTTGTAAACGTTTGTAAACGGATATTCCGTGTGATTCGCGGACTGCAAGGGTCTTAACCCTCAAAAGGCTAATAGCCATTGCAGCGTTAGGACCCTCAAATCCCGGCACAAAATTATTTGTCCACAAAATTTCCCCGGCTGTGAATTTTTATGCACAGTTTTTTCCACGGCGTTTTTCATTTCCACAGTGTGTCTTCCGTGAAAATCACGACGTTATATTTTTCCCCACACTCTGGCACATAATTGATGGTATTAACGCGGCACAAAACAATTGTTAAGTCCACGGAAAAAATCACACACAAAACAACCCAATCATGAGCAACAACAAAAACAAAAAAGAGCGGGACGAAGAGTCTGTTTCCCGTTACGGCTATTCGCAGGATACCGTAAAAAACACCGACCTGAACAAGGATACTGATCTGAACAAAGACACCGACGACGATTCTTCTTCCACTTCGAAAAGCAGCGTAGGTCCTGATGGAAAATTCAAATCGGGCTTAGACACTGAGAACAAAACCTCAGACACCACAACAGGCAAAAACAAAGAGGGCCTCACTGGAAAAGAAAAAGAATCTGACACTTCGATGGAATGGGGAAAACATTCCCAGGGGACAGGCAACACTTCACAGACACAGGGCGAACACCGTTACGACAACCGCTCAGAGTACGACAGCAACGTAGGACAGTCCAACGAGAACGATCAGTCGAACCGCTATGGCAACCAGAACCGCCAGCGCAACTGGAATGATCAGTCAAACCAGTTTGGTAATCAGAACCGCGACTGGAATGAGAACCGTGGCACCGGAAATCAGCAATTTGGTAACCAACAGTCCGGCGACCAGAATCGCGAGTGGAATGAAAATCGCGGCAACCAGAATTATGGTGGTCAGAATTACGGTGGACAATACGGTAACCAGCAGCAAGG
>DATHKF010000302.1:0-9031 GCA_035489505.1 Bacteroidia bacterium
TTGCGGAACAATTACATCGTGCTCAACCGCGGCAGCATGCAGGGCGTTGCTCCCGACATGGGCGTAATCACTCCCGGTGGAATTGTGGGCATCGTTCGCGAAGTGTCCGACAATTTTTGCGTGGTGATGTCGCTCCTGCACAAAGACAGCAAAGTGAGTGCAAGCGTGAAGAAAGACGGAACGTTCGGACAGCTTTCCTGGGATTACACCGACTACCGCGAAGGTGTGATGGTCGATTTGCCCACGCACTCCAAAATTGCAATTGGCGATACACTCATCACCAGCGGACTGGGCGATGCATTCCCGGAAGGAATTCCGGTGGGAACAGTAAAGTCGTTTGAGAAAAAAGCCGGTGAAAAAACGTACACGGTGCGCGTGCTGTTCACTACCGATTTCAGGAAACTGCGTCACGTGTATATCGTGCGCGACCTGATGCGACCGGAGATTGATGGCCTTAAAGAGAAAGCGGGGGTGAACGATGCTGACTGAGCTATTACGCCACGGGTTGCGGTTTATCGGGTTGATCCTCGTGCAGGGATTGATCCTGAAAAACATGGAAGCAGGTTACATGATCAACCCGTTCCTGTACGTGTTGTTTATTATCCAGCTTCCGTTTGAGCTTCCGGCATGGATCGGGTTGATGCTGGCTTTTGCCCTCGGATTTTTTGTCGACATTTTTTACGGAACAATGGGCATGCACATGGCTGCATGTACGCTCATGGGATGGGCGCGCCCGGCTGTTCTGCGGTTCATGGTTCCGCGCGACGGATACGAATTTGGTCAGCAACCAACCATGCAGGACATGGGTAAAATGTGGTTCCTGTCGTACGCCGCGATCCTCATTCTGATTCATCACTTCCTGCTGTTCTACATCGAAATTTTCAGCTTCCGCGAAGTCTTCATGACTTTCCTTCGCGTGATCTTAAGTGCAGCTGCAACATTGGTACTTGTTGTTGTAACACAATTCCTGTTTTACCGTACACGTGAATCAGCATGAATCCGCAGGACAAAAAATACATCGTTATTGGTTTTGTTGTCCTTACGGCCATCCTCTACACCGTGCGCCTGTTCTATGTACAGGTAACCGATGATCGTTACAAACTGGTTGCGAGTAACCAGGCTTTTCTTTACCAGACAGATTATCCACCACGCGGAACCATTTATGACCGCAATGGAAAACTCCTTGTGACCAACCAGGTAGCGTACGATCTCATGGTAGTTCCCCGCAACATGAAAGATTGCGATACAGTTGGTCTTTGCAGCATTCTGAATATTACCGTCGATGATTTTAAACAACGGCTGATCCGTCTATCCGGTAGTTTGGAGGAAGCCGGCGACGATTACAGAAGTCATCCGTTCGAAACACAGATGCTGCCTGAACTGAACGCCCGTTTGCAGGAACGCATGTACAAGTTCCCGGGATTTTATGTGCAGTCGCGCACGATACGCACGTACGAATACCCGATCGCTGCGCACTTGCTCGGTTACGTGGGAGAAGTGAACCAGGCCATGTGCGATACAAACGCATATTACAAATCGGGCGATTACGTAGGCAAGTCGGGAATTGAACGCGGGTATGAAAATTTTCTGCGCGGCACAAAAGGCGTCCAGATTCTCATGCGCGATGTGCACAACAACATCAAAGGAAGCTACAAGAATGGTTTGTACGATACGGCAGCCATTAAAGGCAAAGACCTGGTATCAACCCTCGATGCTGATTTGCAGTTGTACGCCGAACAGCTGATGCAAAACAAGATCGGCGGGATCTGTGCCATTGAACCATCGACCGGAGAAATTCTTGTGCTTGTAACGAGCCCCACGTACGATCCCAATCTTTTTGTGGGACACAATTTTTCCAAAAACTATGCAGTGTTGCTTCAGGACACAATCGGACGGCCATTGTTTAACCGTGCACTGCAATCGAGCTATCCTCCGGGATCAACATTCAAACTGATGAACGCGTTGGTTGGACAGCAAGAGGGAGTTCTGTCGTCTGAAACACGTTACCCGTGTGCGGGAGGATATCCACCACTGGGTGGGAGACCGAAATGTCATCCGCATGCGAGCCCGATGGATCTCAGCGGATCAATTGCAACCTCATGCAATTCGTATTATACGTATGTGTTCCGATCTGTTCTGGATAATCCGAAGTACGGAGATTACAGGGAAGGCTTCCGGGCCTGGCGCGAGTATGTAAATAGTTTTGGTGTGGGTGTTTCTATCGGAACCGATCTGCCTTTCGAGAAAAGAGGAAATGTTCCAAGCATTGAGTATTACGACAGGATATTCGGAAGGAACGGATGGAAGTCGATCACACTCGCCGGCGCCGGTTTAGGAATTGGACAGGCGGAGTTGGGTGTCACACCCGTTCAGATGTGCAACATTATCTGCACCATTGCCAATAAGGGATTTTATCATGTTCCGCATTGCATTAAATCGATCGAAGGTGATACGTCATTCGTAAAAAAGTGGACGGAGAAACACTACACGAAAGTGACGAACGAAAAATATTATGAAAACGTAATTGATGGAATGGCGTTGGCCATGACCGGGGGAACGGGCCGCGGTGTGCAGATACCGGGAATTATATCCTGTGGGAAAACAGGAACGGCACAGAATCCGCATGGCGATGACCATTCTGTGTTTGTGATGTTTGCTCCCAAAAACGATCCTAAAATTGCGATTGCAGTGCTTGTCGAAAATGCAGGTGCAGGCGCATCTTACGCAGGGCCGATCGCGAGTTTGCTGGTAGAGCGGTATCTTACAGGCGAGGTGTTGCGTAAGGATATGGAACAGCGCATGCTTGACGCTGATCTGATCGATAATAAACCGGCGGCAGGAGTAATTGTACATGTACAGCATTAAGATTACCGGTTTTCCGGTCAACGAATTACCATGAATCCACAAGACAAAAAATACATCGTAATCGGTTTCGTGATCCTCACTGCGATCCTGTACACCGTGCGGTTATTTTATGTGCAGGTAGTGGATGACCGGTACAAACTGGTTGCCAGTAACCAGGCCTTTCTTTACCAGACGGATTATCCGCCACGCGGCGCGATCTACGACCGCAACGGAAAACTTCTTGTGTCCAACCAGGTGGCGTACGATCTCATGGTAGTTCCGCGCGACATGAAAGGATGCGACACAGCAGGCTTGTGCAGCATTCTCAACATCACACTTGACGATCTCAAGAAAAGGTTAACGCGTCTCTCCGGCGGAATTGACGATGCCGCGAACGATTACCGCAGTCACATTTTCGAAAGCCAGATGTTGCCCGAACTCAATGCACGTCTGCAGGAGCGTTTGTACAAGTTCAAAGGATTTTACGTGCAGTCGCGTACTGTGCGTACGTACTCGTATCCGATTGCAGCGCATTTGCTCGGGTATGTAGGTGAAGTAAACGACGCCGAGTGCGTGAAGAATCCTTATTACAAATCCGGAGATTACATTGGAAAATCCGGAATTGAAAAAGGGTACGAGGAATATCTTCGCGGCAAAAAAGGCTTCCAGATCAAAATGCGCGACGTGCACAACAACATCCGCGGCAGTTACAAAGATGGATTGTACGACACGGCGGCTATTGAAGGCAAAGACCTCGTGGCTACGCTTGATGCAGATCTGCAGTTGTACGGAGAGAAGCTGATGCAGAATAAAATTGGTGGTATCTGCGCCATTGATCCTTCCACCGGAGAAATTCTGGCGTTGATCACGAGTCCTACGTACGATCCCAATCTTTTTGTCGGCCGCGACTTTTCGAAAAACTATGGGCTCATCATGCAGGATACCATTGGCAGACCGCTGTTCAACCGGGCATTGATGTCGAGTTATCCGCCGGGCTCAACGTTTAAGCTGATGAACGCACTCATCGGTCAGCAGGAAGGTGTACTTAATCCGTCAACGCGGTATCCGTGCGCCGGCGGTTATCCACCATTGGGCGGAAGACCGAAATGTCACGCGCATGCCAGCCCGATGGACCTGAACGGATCGATCGCCACATCGTGCAATTCCTATTACACGTACGTATTCAGATCGATTGTCGACAACAACAAATACCACGATCACAAAAAGGGATACCAGGTATGGCGCGATTACGTACTGAGCTTTGGTGTGGGAATTGAAATAGGCACGGATCTCCCGTTTGAAAAACGCGGCAACGTTCCAACGATTGAATATTACGACAAGGTTTTCGGAAAGAACGGATGGAAAGGAATTACATTGGCCGGTGCCGGTCTCGGTATCGGGCAGGCAGAACTGGGCGTTACACCGGTACAGATGTGCAACATCATTTGTTGCATCGCCAACCGGGGATTTTATCATATACCACATTGTATCAAGTCCATTGAAAGCGACACATCATTCGTGAAGAAATGGACCGAGAAACATTACACCAAGGTCACGAACGTGGAATATTATGAAAATGTGGTTGAAGGTATGGCGCTCGTAATGACCGGCGGAACAGGTCGCAGTGTGCAGATCCCCGGAATTGTAGCGTGCGGCAAAACAGGAACGGCGCAGAATCCGCATGGCGATGATCACTCGGTGTTTGTGATGTTTGCACCGAAGGACAATCCGAAAATTGCGATCGCGGTCCTTGTTGAGAATGCCGGTTTTGGGGCGGCGTATGCGGCACCGATCGCGAGTTTGCTTGTTGAACGTTATCTCACCGGCAAAGTCGAGCGCAAAGATATGGAGCAGCGTATGCTCGAGAGCGATCTCATTCACAAAGTACCCGGTAAGAAAACACCCACACACTAGGATGCGCGAAAAAAGCGAGCGGTTATTTTATCATGTCGATTGGTTCATCGTAATCATCTTCATCCTGCTCGTGGTGATGGGATGGTTCAATATCTATTCCGCTGTTTACGATGAACAGAAAAGCGACATCTTAAATTTTAAACGGCTCGAAAGCAAACAGCTGATGTTTGTGATCGTTTCCATCGCGCTCGCGTTTTCTATCCTCGTGATCGACGCCACATTCTTTACAGCAACGGCATTTTATTTATACGGCGGAATCGTTCTGCTCAATATCATCGTGGCATTCGCCGGTGCGGATATCAAAGGAAGCCGCTCGTGGTTCAAGCTGGGCGGATTCAGTTTTCAACCGGCTGAATTCGCGAAATGGGCGACGGCGCTGGCACTGGCGAAGTTTCTCAGTGGATTGAACCGTCCCGACATTAAACGTGCGCTGCCTATTGCACTCGCGATTATCGCCGTGCCCGTGTTCATCATCATCATTCTCCAGAATGAAACCGGTGTGGCGCTTGTTTTCGCTGCGTTGATTTTGTTGCTGTACCGCGAAGGACTGATTGCAGGATGGATTCTTTTGCTGGGACTGGTTTCTGTGCTCGCAACCGTATTGGGGATCAAATATTCATTCCAGATTCACCTGTTGATCCTCGCAGGTTTGCTGGGCGCCGGAATTCTCCGCATATTATTTATCCGGCGCCGGACATGGAAGCAGTTTCTCTGGACAGGTATGTTCCTGATATTTTTCGGGGTCATTATGTTCAGCGCTTCCTATGCGATTTCCAAAATGGCAGATCACCAGGCGGGAAGAATTCGTGTATGGCTTGGACTTCCGGTATCGCGAGAAATTGAAGACCGTTATGGATACAATACCAAGCAGTCTTTGATTGCGATTGGCTCCGGTGGACTGGAAGGCAAAGGTTACCTCGATGGAACACAAACCAAATTTCGTTTTGTACCGGAACAGGAAACCGATTTTATTTTCTGCACAGTGGGTGAGGAGTGGGGTTTCGTCGGTAGTACGGTTGTGCTCCTGCTGTACGCGATGCTGATCATCCGGATCATTATTTTATCGGAACGACAACGATCAGACTTCACGCGCATATATGGTTACGCGGTTGCGGCCATATTTTTGTTCCATCTCCTGGTGAATATCGGGATGACCATTGGTATTTTACCGGTGATTGGAATTCCGCTGCCGTTTTTCAGTTACGGTGGTTCGTCGCTGATCAGCTTTACGATATTGCTGTTCATTTTCGTGAAGCTCGATTCACAGCGGTTGCTGATACTGCGGTAGAAATATTTGCGGGGGAATTAGATTTTACGCAGCGGCACGGCGGAATCGCTTCACGATTCGTAATACTTAGTGTTGTTTTTCCGTTTTTTTTATTTTTTACCACAGGGAACACTGAGTGGATTTCACGGAGTTTCACTGAGTGCTTACCAATATGTGGCCCAGTGACCCTCTGTGAAATTACCTCTGTGTACCTCTGTGGTTATTTTTTTGAATGTAGCAATCGTGAAGCGATTCCGCCGTGTCGCTGTATCGCCGTGTTTATTTTAACGAATCGCGTTTTAGATTTTCCCGCCCCTACGAAAGAGAATTTTTCTTCACCAGCCCCAACGTCACCATCGTCAGTCCACCGGTAAACAAGAGATACACCACAAAAAAACCAACCGGGTGATCGTGAATCGCAACGGGGTCGAATTTGGTTACTTCATCTTCTACTCCGCTGAATGCACCGAACGAGTGAAGGATCCAGAACAATGGAATAATAGTAGCGTGAATAATGAATGACCACGACATAAACCCCGTGAACCTTCTCTTCTTGTGCATGAGTTTCCGGTAGCCGTACCATGTAATGTAAGCGTACAGCGGTGAAAGGCACACCAGGTCGAGCAATGAGAATGGAACGAGGTAAATTTCCATTCTGAAAAGTAAGAAGAATGTTTTTGGCCACAAAGGCACGTTGCTAAGGGTGGAGTGTTTTTTGCCACTAAGGCACTAAGCCAACAGGAAGCACAAAGGCGAACAAGGGAATAATTTTTACCGCGGAGGCGCTGAGACGCGGAGAATTTGTTGCTCAAGCCAGCAATGACCGCGGAGTACCAGCTCCGCGCCTCAGCGGTGAAATTAATACAAACAAAAAAAGCGTCCCACCGGATCGGCAGGACGCTTTAAAATTAATTCTTAGTGAAGCTTAGTGTCTTCGTGCCTTAGTGGCAACTATTAGAAATGCTTCGCGCGATTATCAATGATGTTGGCTTCTTCACGAAGTACATCGCCTGCCGCTCCATCTGCACGGGAAGAAATTCCCTGGATCAAACGGGTCTGCTGACCTTTTACATCAACAAGTGGCTCTGCAGGTGTTACGGTTTCAACAACCACAACGTATACGCCCATTGTTCCTTTGATCGGAGCAGAAACCTGTCCCGGCTTCAGTGTCGCCATTGCAGCAACTACTTCGCCTTCGTAACCTGCACCCTGGATATACGGAGCAGCAAAAGTTACGTTAGCGCCCGGTTGCGCAGTGAGTTTTGAATTCGCTGCCCACACATCAAGTGTTGCACCTTTTACTTTGTTCAGTTCTTCAGTGAACATAGCCGCTTTTTTCTGCTTGCGTACTTCGAGCTGGCACACTTCGCGAACATCTTCAAAAGGTTTGAAACCTTTCTCAACGATCTTCGCCAGCTTGACAACGATGTAACGCTCGCCGCTCTGGAATGGCTGTGAAACCATACCTACTTCAGCCTCTTCAGCATACATCCAACGGATCACTTCTTTCGCATTTTCAATTCCGCTGATGAATTT
Organism: Bacteroidia bacterium; assembly: GCA_035489505.1. Classification (GTDB taxonomy): domain Bacteria; phylum Bacteroidota; class Bacteroidia; order Palsa-965; family Palsa-965. The sequence continues at coordinate 7,562 of DATHKF010000302.1, forward strand.
CGAATTCTCCTGGATCTCTCCGGCTTTCAAAAGATTCATTTGTCCTTTAGTAACTGCCGCGTCGAATGCAGGACCGGTAGTATTTGTTCCGGCGAATTCTGCAGCCTTGTTGTATACTCCACGGATGGTTGTTTCAGAAGCAACAATTTTCTTGTTCACTGCAACTACCTGTACTTTGCGGCTTGGCGCTGTTTTGTCGAGAACCTGGATAACGTGGTAACCGAAATCTGTTTCTGTTACAACTGTTTCGCCTTTTGCGTTGTTGAAGCCTGCGTCTTTGAACGGTTGAACAAACCCGCTTTCTTCAGTGAACCAGCCATAATCACCTTTGTTTCCTGTACCAGGACCGCCATTGTCTTTGGAACCCGGATCGTCTGTAAACTTCACAACGAGATCTTCCATTTTCGAACCACGCTTGATGGCTTTCTGCAAGCTGTCAGCTTTCGCTTTCGCTTGTTCTTTGGTGCGTGTAATATCCGGTGCAGCACTTGCACCGCCTTTGTAAGCGATCAGGATGTGACGCACTTTCACAGAGTCAGCAGAAGTTTTCTGACCAACAACTTTGAACAATGTAACATTTTCTCCCTGGTTGTATGGCCCGAGTACGTCTCCATCAGCTGCTTTCAGGAAAGCACTGTCGGTTCCCACAGGGAATGTGCCTGCACGCAGGTATTGTTTCATGTACATGCCGTCGTCAGACGTAGAAAGCACAAACAACGAATCTTCTTTGGATGTTTTCGCTGCTTTAAACGTCGGGATCATGTTCTCCATGTCCTTACGCTGGTTTGCAATGTCATCAGCCGATGGGAAAATGTCGAATGTTACGTACTCAATTCCGCGCTGCGCATCACGCTGCTTGAACTTGTACTGGTTTGCCTGGTAATAATCCTGCAGTTCCTGGTCGGTTACTGCGATCGTTGAATCACCAATCTCGCTGTAACGTTTCACGATAAACTTGAAATTGTATTTCGTGTTTTCGTCTTTGTATTCGTGTTTCGCCTGTGCAGTGGTTACGTACATCCCCTTACGGATAAGCTGGTTGTATTTCTCACGCATGAGGAATTTGCGCATGTCTTTTTCAATCGCGGCCCACTGTGTTTCCTGTTCCGGCGTCATCTTGTTGACGAAATCACGGATCTTAACACCACTCAGTTGTCCATCAGGACCACTGAACTGCGGAGAGATCATTCCGGTCTGACGATCCTGGAAATACTGGTTCATGTATTGCGAAGGCTGGTTGCCCATCATCTGGTCGGCCAGTTCATCTACGGTGATCGAAAGACCAAGCGCTTCGTATTCCGGTTCGTAAACATGTTTGTCAATCATTTCCTGCCAGACACCTTCCTGGATCTGCTGGGTTTCCTGCTCAGTAAGGTTACGCTCGCCGGCGTACTCCATCACTTTGTTGTTGAACTCTGCAATGCTGATGTCAACACCGTTGATCTCACCCACATCACTTTGTGCAGGACC
>DATHKF010000303.1:0-5167 GCA_035489505.1 Bacteroidia bacterium
TCGTTGGCCTGCTCATTGCAGGAACCGCAAACGCGCAATTTTTCCAGCGCGTGTACGGCACAGCTCAAAGCCGTGACGTTCTCGAATCCGGGATGAATTACGATAATCCCGTTTTACCGATCGGGCAAAAAGGCTACGTCATGTGCGGCTTCACCAATTTCAATAGCACCGGCGCCATCTCCCCGATGGTGACGCGCACGGCCCTGAACGGGGCGCCTGCTTTTTTCAACAACACCTACCTGCTCAACTTTTTCGGGCGGTTCGTGGATGCGGCCGCGCGCCGGGTGATCACCTACCCGAACGGGCAGATCGGTGTGATCGGCGACTGGGCCTGGCAGCCGGGTACGCAGCACACGAACGTGTTTTACATGTTGCTGAATGCAAACGGCACGGTGGTGAACGTCTGGGCGTATTTCTTCCCGAACGTGCAAAGCCTCGAGGCCACTTCGATCACGCCTTCAGTTGCTCCTGCGCCGCAGCAGAACATGTATGCATGCGGCAACATCACCGACTTTAACGGCGGGCGCCACCCGTTCATCCTGAGCGTACAGGCCTTTAACGGTATGCTCAACTGGGGTTACGATTACGCTGACCTAGGCATGGCCGGGTACGAGTGGACGGTGGAAGACCTGATCGAATCTCCTTACCCGAATGCCATTACGGGCACGGTCGATGTGGCGCTAGTGGGCCGTCACGTGCTCGCTGCAGGCGGCCTTGGAGACGGCAATCTGTTTACTGTAGATGCCGCTACCGGCGTCGTGAGTAGCTTCGTTCACCTGTACGGTACGATGAACAGCGAAGACAATTTCAACGCGATCACGATCGCCAACAATCCGTTCAACGGCGGCCCGGGCTATGCGATCGCGGGCTCTACGACAGACTATACCGTACCCGCGCCGAACTCCAACATGTGGGGACTGAAAGTCGCGCCGAACGGTTTCGTGCAGTTCAGCAGCCAGATGGATTATTCGATGGGGAACCGCAACGATTACGGCTATGACATTGTTGAACGCCCGAGCCCCACGCAGGGATTCCAGTATTATATAGGCGGCTATGTCGACCAGGGCGTTTTCGGCGTGGAAGACGAAGTGGTGTATAAGCTGGATTTTGCCGGTAATGCCTACTTCGGTCCCGGCGGCCTCAACCAGTTCACTTACGGTGGTCCGGGCTTCGAGCGCATTCTTCAAATGGATTATTACCAGAACGGCGTGGGAGGAAACAACATGGGCCTGTCGGCATTCAACTGGACGGTCGGTTCGTTCCCGGCCCTCGGTCAGACTGATTTCTATCATGTGAAATCCTACTTCAACGGGGTGACGCCTCTTGGCGCCGTCGGCGGCGGCGTGGGCAACTGCAACCACAACCAGCAGTACATGAACTGGATGACGGGTCCGCCGCTGCTCGACAGCACGAAAGGCGATACCGTATTCAGACCCAGAAAAGATTCGCTCCTGTGGCAGATCGTTCCCATGCAGAACGCGATCATTTGCCTGCAGAACAACCCGATCCCAGGCGGCAGCAACATCCGCATCGCGAACCCCGGCGACTTTGGCCTGAGTGGCAGCAGCCTGTTCCCGAACCCCGTTTCGCATAATAACCCGCTCGTGAACCTCTCGTTCGACGTGCCCGGCTACGGCGACGAAGTGGAGCTCGATCTGTACAATTCGCTCGGACAGGTGGTCATGCACAAACGCGAAACGTTAGGCGACGGACAGATGACGCTGCAGGTGAATTTGGGTGATGGCCTGAGCGCGGGCGTTTACAGCCTGGTGGTGCGTCGTGAAGGAGAGCTGACTACGCATAAGATTTCTGTGGAGTAGAGAAGTATTGGAATAAAAAGCGAAGGCCGCCCGGAAACCCGGGCGGCTTTTTTGTTCACCTTATTTTGACAAGGATTTTTTTACACTTATGGAATAACTTCTTTAAGGACCCCGAAGTTTCTCAGCAAAAGTTCAAAGCGAATGACTGTCTGGATTTATTCAGCATGGTGTATTATGTCTCCCGGTACGAAATACTCCACGGTGGAGAAACAATCCGAGGTCTCCGCTTCTTTTTCTTTTATTCGCGTAGACTCAAAAAAAAACGGCCTGAAACCTACTGATTTCAGGCCGTTTTCGTGGGCCCACTCGGGATTGAACCGAGCACCTGCGGATTATGAGTCCGACGCTCTAACCAAATGAGCTATGGGCCCAAAGTGCAAAAATAAGAACGAAAATTTATCCGTGACCAACGGATTATGAGTCCGCTGCTCTAACCGCTGAGTTATGGGCGCATTTTACTAAGTAATTACTCAGTAAAGGACGACAAAAGTAGGAATTCTCCGCAGGATCAACACATCTCAATTGTCGCGGCTCGATTCCACACCAAAATTCTTCAACGGAAGTGCACTCACCTTTTTTTCGTGATACGCGGTATTCAGTTTCTTCAGGCAATCATCCATCTCGGAAGCAATGGTTTTAAAGTGCCTGGTGAAATCACGTATCATCTCTTCATCTACAGTTTCTTCGTTACGTGTAAGCAAATCGGTGAGGCCGAGAATGCTTGAAACCGGCCGGCGGATCACGTGCGAGATATCGAAAAGAATTTGTTCGAGCACATCCGTGTATTCGATCAGCGGAGTAATATCCTGCGTACACGCATACCACATCGTGCGGCCATCACTCATTTTATCGGGCTTGGCACGGATCCATCTCCACGCGATGAGATCGTCGTGAATGATCCGGTAATACATGCTCACTTCCGCCTGGCTGACATGAGACATCTTCAGTGTTTCGTAAAAACGCCCGATGTCATCGGAATGGATCACTTCATCAATCGCGCTCGTGTTTTCCACAAAAGCATCGACGTCGAGATTGTCGTTGTAAGGCGCAAGTCCCTTGCTTGCAAAATGAATTTTTGGCAACGCATCATCAAACATTTCGAACTGGTACGTGTTGGCGGGTATCTGCTGCGTAATTCTCCGGATCATATCGCTGCTTTCCTGCAAACGGTTCAACGTGTTGCAATGATCGAGGTACAAGCCCAGCAGTTTAGCCAGGCCGGCGATCAGTTTCTCTTCCTCGGCGAGAAAAACAGCATTGCCATCAACGGGCGCTTCTTCGGAATAACAAACCTCCAATACGCCGTACGGAGTAACTCTGCCGGGAATGGGAGAAGACAAAGTCCATTGCGATGTGTTGAAATCGCCGGCATTGAATTCCCGTCCGTCGTTGAGACTGATGCGCACCTGTGTCTGCTGTGGAAACTGCCATCCGTCGCGGATGTGCTGTGCGCATTTTCCGAAGGCATCAGCAATATCTTCAGTTCCAAACAAGGTCTCGGTAACGCTGAGCAGTGCCGTCTGTTCTTTGACGCGTTCGCGAAGATCATGAAGCGTTTTTTGCTCGTCGGAAATTACACGGATGGCCCAGGAAATATACGTGATCCCACTGATGTTGAACACGGTTGAGCTTACTTCAACAGGAACAGGCTCTCCTCCTTTTTTTGCGGCGAGGAATTCATTGGCCCGTTTGATCTCTTTGGAAAGTACATCCACCGGAATGTTTTTTCCCGCTGCAGCGTATGGTTCGGGCATCCGGAATGCAATAACCGTTTCGATCTTTTGGCCCAGCAACCCGCCCGGGTCATAATTAAACAGCTCTTCAACATGTTTGTTGAGATAAAGGATATTGCCCGGCTCATCAGTAAGAATAATCGCGAATGGGGAGTAGTCCAATATCAGCTGATGCAATTCATTTGCTCCCATATACTAACGTGTTACGAAATAGTGCAGGCCGCCAATATAGCTAAATTGATCTCCTGCCTGTACGCTCGTGCAATGGACATTCCGGGCCAACCGTTTAATAAAAACAAATTTTTCCGGCATGCAAAAACGCGGAAATAATGACCATAAGCCCCTTCCGGCTGGAGTTACGATTGGTGAAGTTTTTATTTCCCCAAACTCTCCTTAAATTTCCTTGCTGAATACGGGTTGCTGACCCGGACCCAACTGTTAGAACTTACTGCATGAAGTGTATTATCGTTGATGACGACATCATGATGAGGACTGCGCTCGAGACACTGGTCAACCGATCGGCGCATCTCCAGCTTTCCCATTCGTTCAACGCAGCCAATACCGCACTCGATTACCTGCGTAAAAATCAACCCGACGTGATGTTCCTGGATGTTGAAATGCCAGGCATGACGGGCTTTGAACTCATCGGGGAACTCGGTCAGCAGGCACCCGTGGTAATTATGGTTACTGCCCATGCCAAGTATGCGGCCGGTGCTTTTGAATCGAACGTGGTGGATTTTCTTGTGAAACCCATTGCGCCGGTGCGGTTTCAGAAAGCGGTGGAAAAAGCGAGAATGCACGCGAACATGCGCGGGTTGAAAAAAGAAAATCCGGATTCGGGATTGTTGGTCAAAACCTCAGAGGGATTGGTGAAAATTCCGGTGGAGGAAATTCTGTTTGTGAAATCGCTGGCGGATTATGTGACGATTCACACAGCGACCAATAAATTTACAACGCACTTCACGCTGAAAGCCATCCTGGAACGTATGGAAGAAAAAGATTTCGTGCGTGTGCACCATTCCTACATCGTGCGACTGGATAAAATTATTGAGCTGGGAAATAATGCGCTGAAAATCGGGACGTTCAATATACCGGTGAGCCGGGCCAAGCGTAAGGCATTGCATCAGCGGTTCGCGGAATTTTTCAAATAGGCGCGACGAATTATTCTCTTTCTTTCTTTTTCACACCACCTAAATCGGCAGGAACCAGGATCCCCGGAGATTCCTCTTCGTACGTGCAATACGTGATCCACCAGCGGTTTTGATCGTAGAAAATCTGGAACACGTTTACGCCGCGAACAGTTGTTGTGTCGCCTTTCGGATTTACGTCTATGAGTTCGTAGCCTGAATAAATGCATGTCATGTGTCCGAATGAAAGCGCTTGCCTGCCCAGTTCCCATTCTTTGAAACGGTGTGTTGCCGTGAAGCCTTTCATGGAGCGTAAATATTCCTGCGGCGTAATGCGGAAGTTTGTCATTTTGGTGGAATCTTTCCGCGATTGCGTAATTCCTTCGAGCTGCGCACCCGGCCAGAAAAGATTCATGAAGCGCACGCTGTCGATGTGTTTCCCTTTCTGAACATCGAGGCACGCGTAAAACGATTTCATTAAACCGTC
>DATHKF010000304.1:0-6626 GCA_035489505.1 Bacteroidia bacterium
GGAAAATACGCCGCAACCCAGCAGCGTGATGTAACTGTTTCTCATGATGGAAAGTATAAAGTTGTGTTTGCCTTGATGCAGAAGATGCCACTCGTCTGCTGAATCAAACTTATGTTGGTAAATTTACCCCGGCAAACAAACTTAGGCGCCAGATTCCCGTTTCCACCCATTGGAAAGACGTGTGAATCGCAGCAATGACGCGGGTTTCAGCGCTTTTATTGTACACTTTCTATGAAGCCTTCACAGGATCTTTTTGACTTGGTCACCGCGCTTTCAAAAACTGAAAAGCGGTATGTTTCGCTGTATCTCTCCACGAGCTTTCACGGCAGCAACAAAAACAGTCTGCGTCTTTTCCAGGCCGTGAGCCAGCAGGAAACATACAACGAGACGGCGCTCAAAAAACGATTGGGCAAATCAATCGCTGCGAGGTTCTCCGCCGAGAAGAACAAGTTGTTTGAACTGATTCTCGACAGCATGCTCCTGTATTACCGCGACCGTACGGAAGAGAAAAAAATAAATGCGTTGCGTTATGAAGCTGCATTTCTTTTTTCGAAAAATCTGCGGATGACCGGATGGAAGTACCTGCGCAAAGCTCAATCGCTCTCGGAAATTTCGGAATCGTTCGCGAACGGTGTCCAGCTGGCTTACCGCGAAAACCAGGAAGTGCGGAAAGCTGCATTGGGCGAAGTAACTTTTGTTGCGGAAGAATCTCTTGCACGTAACCGCCGCCTCATACAGATGCTGGGTGAAGACCTGGAACTGGTGACGCTGTACACGGAAATTATTCAACTCGAAAAACGTTACGGCACGGTGACCGGTCCCGGAAAGGCGATGGAGTCGCTGAAGAAGATCATCAATCATCCGCTGGTGAATGCTGCGCGTACACTGGAAGCGTTTTCATCGAACACACACCGTCTCGAAATACGCGGAGTGTATTACAAGATGATTGGTGATGAGCATGCCGCTTTTCGCTGTTGCAATGAGCTCGTGGCGCTTTATGAAGAATCTCCGGCGAACATTGCCCAAGGCTACGGCCGTTATGCAGACGCGCTGTTGAACCGTCTCCAGGGCGCTTTGATCATCCGCGACTACAAAGCTTTTGATCAATTGCTTGTGCCAACGCGAAAATCATTGGAGGGCATGAAGAAGTATTTCGGTTTTCACATCGACCTCATTATTTTTTACGGACCCGAATTGCTTGAACTCCTTGCACTGACTACGCGTGCAGATGCAAAGCGCGGGCCTGCGTTTCTCGCACACATGGAAAAGCGTTTCAAGTTCTATCGCGATTCCCTTGGAGAAGGAATGCGCATTACGGCGTTGTACCTGCTGGGAACATATCATTTCTATCTCGGCAACCTGAACAAGGCCCTTGCGTTTTACAACGACCTTACCGATACCACCAGCCCGAACGAAGGCCAGAATTACCAATGCATGGTGCGCCTGGTGAAACTGTTGCTGCATTACGATTTAGGCCACGAAGATCTTTTACCCAGCCTCGCAGCATCCGTTTCCCGTTTACTCACCAAACACGGACGACTTGGCCCGATGGAAAAACAGCTGATCGCTTTTTTCAAAAAGGCACCGTCGAAGGACGACAAGCAGCAATTGAAAGAACTGAGAACGGCCATTCAAAAAACCGGCAGCAAGGATCACAACTACGGAACCTGGTGCGGGTTTGCGTTTGATGCGTGGATGAGAAGCCGTATTGAGAAGAAGCCGTTGCATGAATTCGTGAGCATGGGAGTATAGCCACTTTTCGGTTTGTAGGTAAACGGTTGAAACCGTTTTGCAAACTGCCCGCATTTCATTGCCGGGAGCTTAAGCCCCCGGCAATGAAACCGGGATTGGTTACTCAACCGCTTCAGCGGTTTTTAGAAACACATTATGGACTAAATAGAGATACTATTCTCAGAGGAGGGTAGTGTCTCAGTTTGAGCATTTGATATTTTGACACGGCGACACGGCGCTAAAAGAAGCACGAAACCCGTTCTAAGCCCGCGCGCTCACGGCGCGTTACCGTTACCTCGCCGTGAACGCCCGGGCTTAGAATAAGAAATGCCGTAAAAATGCGCCGTGTCATAAAGCAAAGTGAGACACTACCCAGAGGAGTAAAAAGTATCAGTGGGCCATCATTTTTCTTTATATTCATCATCACAAAACACACGCTGTCATGCTACCTTTTCTTATTGTTCTGCGGAGTGACGTTGGCCTTATCGTCGCCGTCATTGTGATTCCTCTTGTTATCGCCGGCCTGGTTCTTGCGTGGTATTTTTCCAAAAAGCAGGTGGTGAAACGCGCCTTGAGGAATGCGCCGCACCGGAGGATCAACGAATTTGTAACCGGTGAAAACGGAAAGGTCGTTGGCAAAGTGATATTTGCCGGTGAAACGCTGCAAGCCCCGCTTTCGAAAAGAAAATGCGCGGCTTACCACGTGGTGGTGCAGGAATATCGCCAGCATGGAAAAAGCGGTTCATGGCACACTATCATTGAAGAAGAGAAGCGGGGAGACCTTGTGTTGCACGACGGAATCGGTTATGCATTTATTGAACCGCACAATATTCAGAGTTTTCTCGTTCAGGACGCCAGTTTTTCTTCCGGAACATTCAACGATGCTTCTCATGAACTGGAAGGATACCTTGCACAGCACGGACGAAAAAGTACGGGCTTGCTGGGTTTCAATAAAAGCATCCGTTACCGCGAAGGAGTTCTCGAAGAAAACGAAATTGTTGCTGCGGTAGGTTGCGGAACCTGGTCGACAGCGCGCCAGAAAAATGTGCGGATTTCAGGCGATCGTTTGCTGGTGATCGGCGTGAACGAAAAAGGCAAACTTTATCTTTCGGATGATCCGGATGTGGTGAAAACAGAATGATCCGGAACCTGGCATGCTTGCATTAACGGTACTGTACGGAAAATGGAGCCCGGAAAGCTTTATAGTTGGAGCGATCCTGCTGTTCGTTGGTCTCCTTTACCAATCCTTGTTTTCAAATGCTGCACGGGTTAAGCGCGCACTGAAAAATGTGCAACCTAAAAAGATCGGGGATTTTAAATCGGGTGAGGTCGGAAAAATTAAGGGACAAATTGTCTTCGCCGGAAGAACAATTATAGCGCCGTTGTCGGGAAGGGAATGCGTATACTATCACATTGAAGTAGAGGAGCGAAATTCAGGGGGAAAAAACTCGCGCTGGTTACCGGTGATTGACGAAAAGAAAAAAGCGGATGTTGTTTTGTTTGATGGAGAGAACTACGCCGTTGTAGTTGATCGCAAAGCACAGACCTACATTTTTCCCGATGCCTCGTTTACATCCGGGTCTTTTGACGATGCGCTCCCGGAAATGGAAAAATACCTGGAGACGCATAAGAAGAAAAGTACGGGAATCCTCGGCTTCAATAAAACAATGCGCTACACAGAAGGAATCCTCGAAGAGGATGAATGGTGTGCTGTGGCCGGACAAGGCCGATGGGTGACACCGGGTAAAGTCAGGCTGAAGCTACCTGTTGAACGTGTTTTACTGATCAGTTCGGCGCCGAACGTAGAGGTGTTTTTAACAGACGATCTCGATCCCGTATAGAGGCTGATTTTGGGTAGTGTCTCAGTTTGCAATGTTGCATTCAATGGAGTTGGATAAGAAACGGTTGAAACCGTTTGGGAATTGTGCTGGACAGTCCCAGATTGCTCAACCGCTTAAGCGGTTTTCATCATCGCATTGTGACCAACTGAGACACCACCTGATTTTGAAATCAATTGCGAAGGTTCCGTTTTCGTGTCGATTTAGTTTTGCACACGATAGGTCGTAATCCGGCATTGCCAGTATCTTTGCACAAATTCCCCGGAATGTCTCTACAGATCGCTTCGCTCAATTCAGGCAGTAATGGCAATTGCTATTACATTGCCAATGAAAATGAGGCTGTACTCGTAGATGTAGGAATCTCGTTGCGCGAAATTGAACGCCGCATGATCCGAATCGGGCTGAACATGCAGAAAGTGAAAGCGATTTTCATTTCGCATGAACACATTGATCACATCCGTGGAGTAGAGGCAACGTCGAGAAGATATTCCATTCCCGTGTATATTTCCGAAGGCACCTTGCGCAATACGTCCATGAAAATTGATGCGGAACTCGTGCGCTCCTTTGACGCGCACACAGCCGTTGCGGTTGGAGACCTTGCCGTAATTGGTTTTGGAAAGCGCCACGATGCAGCCGATCCATACAGTTTTGTGGTGGAGGGAAATGGAGTGAGCATTGGAGTCATGACGGATATCGGTTCGGTATGTGAAAACGTATCGACGTATTTCAAATGCTGCCACGCGGTTTTCCTGGAAGCGAATTACGACGAAGAAATGCTGGCGAATGGCCGTTACCCGGAATTTCTGAAAGACAGGATCCGCGGCGATCGCGGTCACTTATCGAATGCGCAGGCGCTCGAACTTTTTCTGAATCACCGTGCCGGTTATCTCGGATTGGTTTTGCTTTCGCATTTATCCCGCGACAATAACAATCCCAAACTCGCACAGGAATTTTTCGCCACCCACGCGGGTAACACAAAAGTAGTTGTCGCATCGCGCGATACGGCTTCCCAGGTTTACACCGTTACTGCAGAATCTGTGGAGGGAAAGTTTGATGTGGCCACCGGCACCGATCAGCAGTACTCGCTCTTCTAAAAACCATCCGTTGTAAATACCGGCATCTACTGCGCACTGCGCACTGTCCCACTGCCTACTTCTTCTTCGGTACTTTCGCTCCGGCTTTTCGTGCTTCCGACAATCCAATGGCAATCGCCTGTTTGCGGCTCGTCACTTTTTTTCCTGATCCCCCGGAACGGAGTTTTCCTTCTTTCATTTCATGCATCACTTTTTCGACTTTCTCTGATGCCTTTTTAGAGTACTTAGCCATGATGATTGGTTTTTATTTTTACCACAGAGACCACAGAGTGTTTTTCACAGAGAAGGCACTGAGGGTTTGTTGTCTCTGTGAACCTCTGTGAAAAACACTCAGTGCTCTCTGTGGTTTTTTTATAACCATTGTTTCCTCCTCAATCCATTTTCGGCCAGTGAATGTGTTTCCACCGCACAGTCTTGGGCATGGTATCGCCCATCAGTTCGCCCCACGGTTTGAGATGATCAATGTTTTCTAAAATTACTTTGGCGAGTGCCATCATCGGAATAGCCAGGAACATTCCGGCAACGCCGCAGATCAAACCACCGGCGATAACGCCCACAATGGAGAAGAACGCGTTGATGCGTACCCTGTGCCCGACGAGTTTCGGAAGCAGGATATTGTTGTCGATAAACTGAACAACCGCAAACCCAACGATGAGAAACAGTATCTGGTTGGTTTCTGCTCCCGTAGCCATGGCAATCAGGATTCCGATTCCACCCGCAATCATAATTCCGATGTACGGAATCATGTTGAGTACACCCGTGATCAAACCGATGAAGACAAAATATTTTATCCCGACAATCCACATAGCTAAGGTTTGCATGGCCATAACAGTAATCATCTCCATGAACAGCCCGGCAATGTAACCCTGCATAGTTGTTTTGGTGTCGGAAATAATAACGGTAAGACAGGCGCGGTTTTTTTCGCCAAAAACTTTCAGGAGAAAATTCAGGAACAGCGCGCGGTAGTACATCACGAGAAAGAGAAGTACTGGAAGCACAATGGCTACACTGAACAGGGCAGATAAAGACGCCACTGTTTTTTGCGCAAGGGTTGCCGGGTTAGTTGTTTTGGCCTGTGCCTGCGCATCAGTAATGTATTGCTGTTGCGTTGCGTACTCAATGCCCAACGTAGCAGAGGCCCAGTGCTGAAATTTATGAAAGTGTACAGCCAGGTTCTTTTTGAGTTCGGGCATATCGTCTGTGAACCGCGTTAGTTCGTACGTGGTAAAGACCACGATGGACGTGATCAGGCACATGAAGAGTATCACCGTAACCAGGATGGCGATCACCCGCGGTATTTTTAATTTCTGGTTGAAAAATTTTTCAACCGGGCGCAGAACAATGCCAAGGAGTACCGCGAATATGACTGGAATAACTACAGGTTTTCCCAGTATCACCAGGGCTATAATCAAAACTGCACAGAGCAGGCTCAGGGTAACGTGATAAATAAGACCGCTGTTGCTGTTTGTCTTCTTGTCCATAGATTTTTCTGGTTTGCTGCGCGTTATACCTCGCGCCTGGTTTTATCCGCCAAACACAAATCCGGCAGTGAAGCCAATCGTTCTGAGCTTCATGTTGTCGTTCTGATCGGTGTTGGAAAGTGTATTGATTTTACTTAGTCCGTGATCATAGTATACACCGATGAGCAAGTGCGCCAGGTAAACACCGGCGTTGAACGTTGCACCGTAATCGTATTTCCGGAAATGTCCGTATGCGGCACCTTGTTCTGTATTCTCTGCTTGCGGAGTATCATCGCTGTACCTGATCTTGTTCGAGTAACCAAAATCAACACCGTCGGTTTTTCCGTACACCCGGTTACTTCCTGCAAATCCCATAGCGATGTATGGACCTGCTCCGAGGTAGATACCGGACGCATCACCAAAATGCAGGTTGAGGTTAAAAGTGGCCGGAACCTGCAGGTAGATCGGGTTGGTTTCTGCAACAAAATAATCGGCGCTGTTCT
>DATHKF010000305.1:0-7118 GCA_035489505.1 Bacteroidia bacterium
TTTTTCCATAACCGGAATACGAAAACAAAACCGTGAGATTTTCCGAGAGCACATAGTACATCAATTTTTCTGCGGCTATGTCGCGACCAAAGAATAACAAGTGTGATACCTGATCTTCTTCGAATGATGCCACACCCGGGAAACGATGGATCTTTACGGGGTTATTTTCTTTTGTTTCGCTCATGGCTCATTTTAATTGCAGTCGCTAAACGGTCGATATCTTCATTTTTATCGAAGTCCCAGGAGTGAAGCGTATTCAATTCACTGTAGGCGGTGAGAAGCGATGATGTACCGCCAATAAATCCCGGGAAAATAAAATCGGCAGGATTGGCATAACGTTTTGAACGTTCAATGGCCTGCTTGATTTCTACGTGCACGTAGTTCACCGGGCTTTGTGAAAGTGCCGGACTCTGCACAACAATAAACGCATTGGCATTTCCGATACCTTCCGTAATCTGTTCAGCAAAATTACCATTCAACCTTTCCTTATCGAGCCATGCATTGATCTGCTGATTGCGCAACCGCTGGTACATCGCATGCGCTTTTTCAAAATCTTCGCTTTTGTAGCTGATGAAGGCAGAAGGTGCACCGGGAGGAACCGCAATGTCGTGCCGGTTGTCGGCTTCTTCACCGGCAAATGCGCGGTACTCGCTGATCAGCTTATCGATGAACTGCTGCTGGCTGTAATGGTAAAGTTTTGTCTTGAGCGTATGCTGAAAAAAAAGTATGGTCGGTTGCTGGCTCTCTGCAATTTCGTCGAGGCACTCGAGCGCATACGACCAGCTGTTCTTGCTTTCACTTTCAAGCGTGCGCAACAGGATGCGGAAATACCAGTTCTTCGCCAGGAAACCGAACCCAATGAACAGGAAACATTTTTCACGGTTGGCCAGTTCACTGCGTAATCCAATAGGCAGCGGAGGATTTTTTGCAATGATCCCGCACAACAGATCGATCAGGTCGTTTTCAGAAATCGCCAACGAATTGGTGTCCGCTACGGAGCCGAAAAGATTATACACCAGCGGCGATGTTTCCGTGGCAGCCAGGGGTTCATCACCACTTTTCTTGGCGCGGTAGTAATCCTGCCGTGGCGTTTTTGCCAGTGGCGTTCCGGCATTGACCTGCTTCAGACGCTCGAAGAAAAAATTTCCGTAGTTGGTATCGATCACCAGCGGAAACGGCAATTGAGCCAGCTGATCAAATGCAGGAGCTTTTACATTTTTCAATTCATTGTACAACCCCTTCGTGGCATGGCGCAGGTCCTGCACAAGGCCCATTTGCTGCCGCAGGTAATCCGTGGCTACCTGGTAAAGCTCCTTGTTGCTCCCGGGGATCAAACGTTCTCCGAGAAGCCGTGAAAGGGTGGTAGGAACGACTTTGTCTTCAAGGTGCTGCTCAACGGGAAATTCCGATCCGATAAAAAGAATACAATTCTTTTCCTGGATCGCCTGGCAGAGCATACTCCAATCACTGTTGTTCATTGTTAATTAATTCGGAAAGCATAAATAATTCAGCGGGCATTTCGTAAACAATAGTATAAAAAAATAATTGATATTGAACTGCACGCGTACTCGCAGGCATGAACAGCAAAAAAAGATTGATGGGTGCTTAGGGTACGGTACAACGATTGTAAATATACAACCTGTCGTGCGCAATTGCACAGGTGCTTTTACGGAAACAAATCAGGTATTTTCACCCTTGCGCAGGACGAAAAATTTGTGATTACATATAAGGGGATTGTAGACTGCAGGAACTGCAGTCTCTAAAATCAAGTCGCACCATTGGGGATTGAATGAAAATACAGGAGAAAAGTAATTGGCCTCACAACCGCATACCCACCATCAGCACGTCATCCGTTTGCTTCAATTCGCCTTTCCATTTTTCCAGCCATTCGTGGAGCATCACTTCCTGTTCCGCCATGCAACGATAGCGAGGAGTGCAACAGTCTCACCAGGTTGCGCGTGTGCATCCGCTTTTGTTTTCTTCCGCCAAACTGGTCAGCATAACCGTCGCTGAACATGTAGAGCGTATCGCCGGGATGGTAACGCAACTGGTAATTCGTAAATACACGTTCCGTTTCACGCTGGTATCCGCCCACACTTTTCCGGTCGCCTTTGATGAGGTTCAATGTTCTTTCCCGGAAAAAGAAAAGGTTGTGGTTCGCACCGGCAAACTCGATCAGTTTGTTCTGCTTGTCGATCGTGCAGATGCTGATGTCCATGCCGTCCTGTGACGGATTCTCGTCAGTATCCTGTTTCAGCAATGACCTGACTCCCGTATGCAATTCCGTTAAAATCTCAGCGGGCTCAGTAATCATTCTGCCGCTGATGATTTCATTCAGCAGGTTGTTTCCCACCATCGACATCAACGCGCCGGGAACACCATGTCCTGTGCAGTCTGCAACCACCACCACAATTTTTCCATCCACTTCCTTAAACCAGTAAAAATCGCCACTCACCACGTCTTTCGGTTTGTACACGATCAGTGAATCCGGTATGTATGTCTTGAGTGCCTTCTTATTGGGCAGCATGGAGGTCTGTATGCGGCACGCGTAGTCGATACTGTCGGTGATATCCTTGTGCATCTGCGCGATCTCGCTATACGCCGCCTGGAGTTTTGCGTGAAGCAATTCAATCATTTTCTTCTCGCGCCGCACTTCGCGGTTGCGCAGGTTATTCTCAATGGAAGCTGGCAAACGCGTGAGACTGCTTTTAAGAATGTAATCGTCGGCGCCTTCCTTCATGCATTGCACCGCAAATTCTTCGGACACCGTGCCGGTTACAAGAATGAACGGAATATCCAGTCCATGCTGCCTCACAATGCGCAATGCTTCGAGTGAATTGAAGCTGGGCAGGGAATGATCGGAAAGTACAACATCGGGAGTGATCGCCTTCAGGCTATTCACAAATTCCTCCTTCGAATCAACTACGCTGATGGTGTGATGGAGCTGCGCTTTTTTGAGTTCATTCTGCAACAGCTTTACATCCGAAGGATTGTCTTCAAGAAGAAGTATGCTCAGTGGCTTGTCCATCGGATTGTGGTTTCGGTATTGCTTCCTGGTTAATCAGCAGCCAGTACATCCCCAGGTCGGCAACTGCTTTTGAAAAATTTTCGAATGCAACCGGTTTTACTACGTAACTGTTTACACCCAGGTCATAACTCGCAATGATATCGTGTTCTTCCTGTGATGAAGTCATAACAACCACAGGAATTGAGCGTGTCCTTGGATCATCCTTAATGGCACGCAACACATCAAGTCCGCCAACCTTCGGCATATTCAGGTCGAGCAGGATCACTTTCGGTTTGTTCTCAACGCTTCGGTCGGAATATTCACCTTTGGCAAAGAGGAAGTCCAGCGCCTGCGCTCCGTCAGACAAATGCACGATGTGGTTGCACAGGTTGTTTTTCTGAAGCGCACGTATAGCCAGTTTTGCATCGGCGGGACTGTCTTCGACGAGGAGAATTTCAATAGCGTTGTTCATAGGGGGTTATCGATTTGCAGGGAGTGAAAAATAAAATGTTGCGCCTTCGTCCACTTTTCCTTCGGCCCAGACTTTGCCGGCATGTTTGGTGATGATCCGCTGTACAATAGCAAGGCCAACACCAGTCCCTTCAAATTCATCCATGCGGTGAAGCCGTTGAAAAACACCAAACAGTTTGTTGTAATATGCCATATCAAACCCTGCACCATTGTCTTTGACATAATAAGTCGTGTGGCCGTTTTCCGGGTATGAACCAATCTCAACTTCAGGATCGGGTTTCTTACCGGAATATTTCACCGCATTAGAGAGAAGATTTACGACAACCTGTTTGATCATGTTCCGGTCACCGTGCGTATCGGCGAGTTCCTTCACCTGGAAACGGACCGCATTGTTCTTTTCAGATTTCTTCAGCTCGCTGATCGCCGTATCGAACATGTCTTTCATATCGAAAAACGTTTTCGAAACCTGCTGTTTGCCGAGACGTGAAAACTCGAGAAGTTCATCAATGAGTTTTCCCATTTTCCGGGCATTGATAACGATCTCGTTCATCGCATCTTTGATCTCGTCGTTCACATCCTTCGGAAGTTCTTCCTGGAGGATCATCGTGAACCCGTTGATCGCACGCAGAGGTCCGCGCAGATCATGCGAAACAGAGTAGGAGAAGGACTCCAGTTCTTTATTGATTTCCTGGAGTTCCGCGGTACGCTCCTGCACTTTGCGTTCGAGCGATGCGTTCAGGTCACGGATCTCTATTTCCGATTTTTTCCGGTCGGTAATATCGCGCGAGATCACAATGGCTGCACGCGGAGTTCCGTCATCGTTCAGTATGGGACTTGCTGTGCAGGAGTAAAAAATTTCTTTACCGCCAACAGAACTCTTTGTTTCGAAGTACGCCGGTACCTTCTGTGTAAAAACGGATTCGATCGCCGGGCGGAATGTCCGGGAACTGCTCACCGATTCGAGGTCGTAAATATTCTGGCCGATCAACTCTTCTTTGTTGGTTCCGGAGGCCGTATGGTTGATCATCGATATTTTTCCATCCGGTGCAATCAGCACAATGTGATCAGCCGAGTTTTGAAATATGGCGCGGAAACGTTCTTCATTTTCCGCGATGATCGAATTTTTTTCCTGGAAATAGGCCTCAGCAATGCCGTACATCGCGTAATCCGTAAACTTGGATAGTCCTGAGAGAAAATCAACGGCCAGTTCAACGGAATCTGCGAAATCTCTTTTGATGTGCGGGATGATCCTCACTTTGTACAGCGAAATGATCTCATACCAGTCAGAGTAGTTGATGTTCATGCGGGCATACACACGCCCCTGCTGCATCAGTTCATTGGAGTATTCGTCCCACTTGCCATCGTAGATCGCGGCACGTTGCATCTCCATCGAATGTTCGCCCTGGATTTTACGCTGCTCAGGCGTTTGCATTTTCATCATGGGACCCCAGAGTTGGTGTTCCGCAAGTTCTACAAGTAGTTCTGCGTTTAGAACCTCCTGGTATTTTTTATTGAGCTCAAAATATGTTTTGAGTGTTGCAATATCGCTTTCTGAAAAATTGGGTGGAGCAATAAGGGGTTTGTCTTGTGTGGCATTCATAAGGTGGGTTATAGCGGTGGTGTGTCTACCTAGAACGTTCTGGAATTTTTTTCGAAGTTCAAATTCGATGAACGGTAGATATCGCACTGTACATGGTAGGAAAGGAGGGGTGTTCCGGGATAGACGCCCTTCGTCAGGCTCAGGGCAGGCGCCGCAATCGCTTCGCGATTTGTGCGTAATAGAACGCAGATTAAACGGATTGAGCGGATGAAAACGGATTTGAATGGCCACGCGATCGTAACGCTTGAGTAACACCGATCGCGTGGCCATTCAAATCCGTTTTTTTTCGAGAGGACCGAAGGTGCGATCCGCGTTCCATTAAGAAGCACTGGGCAATACCCGATCGCGAAGCGATCAAATCCGCGAAAATCCTTTTCAATCCGCGCCCTAAGCGCAGCGCAGGGTCCGCGTTCCTATTAAGTACTACAGATTATCGGATAAGATTAATTGATCCCACCAAAGCATGCGGATTACCCTGTATATCCGTAGCAACAATTCTCCAGACGTACGTATCGACCTGGCAGATTTCGGTACCGGCATTCGCCCTTCCGTCCCAACCTTCATTGATGTTGGTGGTCGTGAAGATCTGGTTGCCCCAGCGGTCAAAAATCCACAGCTGGTATTTCGCCGGATCAACTCCATACGTGCTCGGCAGGAAAACGTCGTTGTGACCGTTTCCATTCGGTGTAAATGCGTTTGGAACGTAAATCGAAATGTCGGGGTCAAGACAAACCGGGTGCGAGATACTGTCGCTGCATCCGTTTGGTGTTGTCACCGTCAATACAACCTGGTAACATTCCGGTGCGCCGTAAGTGAATGTAGGATCCTGCAACGATGAACTTGCATTTCCTACGTCACCGAAACTCCACATCCAGGAAGTGGCGTTCACCGATTCATCCGTGAAAAAGATCTGCGCGTTGAAAATGGTTGTGGGTTGCGGACTTGCACTGAATGCAGCAACAGGATTGACGTACACCGTAACGTAATTCGTCATCGTGATGGTGTGTGTACAACCATCCGCAGATTTCGCTGTGAGAATAACGGTGTACACTCCGGGTGTGGTGTAACAATGTTGTGGATTCTGCTGGTTCGAAAGAATTCCATCGCCGAAATCCCAGTCCCATGCGCTGATCACACCGGGCGCGCCAATGGTCGACTGATCGGAGAAGTTTACACAAACCGGTTCGCAACCGGCAACGATGTTTGAAGTAAATGCAGCAACCGGAACCGGGTTAACAGTTACTGTTGATGTGCTCATTGACGTACATCCGTTCGCATCTGTTACCGTTGCGGAGTATGTAGTGGTTGCTGTAGGAGAAACGTTCTGCGTATTGCCGGGCATATTGCCGGGATTCCAGTTCACGCCGTACGCCGGAGCTCCGCCACCCGGTGTTGCGCTCAGCGTAACCTGTTGTCCGCTGCAGATCACATTCGGTGCGGCGCTGGCCTGCATCGTGAGTAACGGCGGTTCCGTAACGGGAATGATCACAGAATTCGTGCAACCGTTTGCATCCGTTACAGTAATGGTATACGAAGCCGCAGGAATTCCTGTAGCGGTATTGGTTGCTGAAACGTTTGGCGACCAGGTGTAGCTGTACGGCGCCGTACCACCCGATTGCGTAACGTCGATTGATCCTGTGGAATTGCCGAAACAATCTACGTTCGTTACCGGGCCCGATGAAGCGACAACCGTAACCGGTTCAGTGATGAGAAACGATTGCGTGAGCGTGCATCCGTTTGCATCGGTGATTGTACACGTGTATGATACGGCATAAATGGATGATGCAGTAGCTGCGCTTCCACCCGAAGGAGTCCACGAATACGTATAGCCACCCGCGCCGCCCGAAGGATTTACGGTGGCCGAACCGTTGTTCGCACCGCTGCACAATTCATCGACCTGCGAAGCCGTTGTGGTTAACACAGGTGGTTCGGTGAGTGTAACGGATTGTGAAGTTGTGCATCCGTTGGCATCCGTTGCCGTACAGGTGTACGATTGTGCAACAAGTCCGCTGGCCGTTGCAGAATTTCCGCCGGACGGTG
>DATHKF010000306.1:0-9219 GCA_035489505.1 Bacteroidia bacterium
CCGGGGATGAATAACAAAGATAAGAAATTGTTTGATTGGTGCCACTTTTGGTTGATGCCACTAAGGCACCAAGACCGGAATGTCTCACTTTGTTTTTTTACACGGCGACACGGTGCACTTTTACGGCATTTCTTATTCTAAGCCCGGGAGCTCACGGCGAGATAACTGTAACTCAATCGCTAAAGCGATTGAGTTACAGTGCTTCGATCAGCCATAACTTCCATTGTAGAATGAGGGATTTCCGCTAAGCGGAAATCTAATTTAGTCTCGCCGTGAGCTCCCGGGCTTAGAACGAGTGTTTGCTTCTTTTAGCGCCGTGTCGCCGTGTCAAATATCAAATGCTCAAACTGAGACACTGCCAAAGACCCTAAGCAACACGAAGAATAACACTTTATCATTCGTGAATCTTGGTGCCTTAGCGCCTTCGTGGCATCCTTAACGCTTTTATACCGGCTTACTTCTCCGCAATGAACGGATATACATCCATGCCGCAAGGATCAATCCTGCAATAAAACCGTAGCGCGCCATTTGCGGGTCCTTGCCCGTGAGATAGAGCACCGTGGAGCAAACGATCAACAGGCCGGTAGCCATGCCCAGGCCAATGTTTACGCTGAGGATGCGTATAGTCTTTCTCAGTTGTTTGTCTTCGCGCAATGAAATTTCGTGAATGAGTTTTCCTTGCTTGAGTTTGAAAAGGATTTCGCTCACGTCACGCGGAAACTCGCGTATCAAGGTGGCGTAATCGGAAACTGTGTCCACGAGTGCGCCCAGGAAACGTTTCGGGGAAAATTTCATCCGCAAAACATCTTTCGAATACGGAATGAGAATTTCCGCCATTGAAAAATCGGGTTCCAGCCGCATTGCAAATTTCTGGATCGATGCCAGGGCTTTCAGCAGCATGTAAATGCTTGAAGGTATATGCAGCTGGTGTTTCACGATGAGCGTTACACAATCCATCATCACGGAAGAAATATCAACCTGCTTGATGGGAATGTAACTGTACCGGTTGATGACTTCTTTCACTTCGAAACGGAGATCGTCTTCGAACTCAAAAAATTTCTTGTCGGAAAGACGCAGCAATGCATCTGCAATTTTAGTTGGGTTCTTCAATGCAAATCCCATGGTGAAATCGGCCAGGAACTGAATATGCGCCGGACGAAGTACAGCTACCATGCCGTAGTCGATAAAACAAACGCGGTTACCGGGAAGAATGAAAATATTTCCGGGATGCGGATCGGCGTGAAATACGCCGTGACGCAAAATCATTTTCAGGACAATGTTTGCACCGTTTTTTGAAATTTCACTCAGGTCATATCCTTCTTCGCGCAGGCGATCAATTTCATCCGGTGGAATACCGTAAATCCGTTCCATCACCAGCAAACGTTTCGTGCTGATGTCGGAATAAATTTTCGGTGCGTAAAACGTTTCATCGCCATGAAACAGCTGCGTAAAGCGCAAAATATTATTCGCTTCATTCTGGTAATTGAGTTCTTTCATCAAAACTTCGCTGAACTCATCAACAAATCCGAGCAGGTTCATAGATGCCAGTTCGGGATACCGGTTGATGAGTTTATTCGCAAGAATTTTCATGAGGATCAAATCAATTTTGATCTTCGAATAAATTCCCGGACGTTGAATTTTAAGAATGACGTGATCGCCGTTGTGCAATACGCCGGAGTATACTTGCCCGATCGAAGCAGACGCAACGCATTTGCGGTTCAATTCGCTGAAGTAAACGTGAATGGGTGCACCGAGTTCTTCCTCGATCAACCGCATCGCTTCATCATCATCAAACGGCCGGGCCGATGCCTGGAGTTTTTTCAGTTCGCGACGAAGTTTTTCGGAAACAAGATCGGGACGGTCAGCGAGGATTTGTCCAAACTTAATAAACGTGGGGCCAAGATCCTCGATGAGTGTGCGAATGCGTGACTGTGTTGTTTTGAGTTGCGCTTCTTCGTGCGTTTTCGCGCGATAAAACAAATTATACAACCGGGTACGCGTAAACCAATCAACGATCAAACCGATCATTATCCTCCAGATAATTTCGATCAGTCGTTTGAATTTTTGAATTGTGAGCCTGAGATTTCCAAACAGCATACTTTTTTTCGGTTATTGCGTATCCATTTTACTGTGCATGGCTTCCAGTTTTTCCTGGATCGCCTCCAGTTTCTTTTCAAGATCACTTGTCCCTGACCGAACGCCGCGTGAAATAATATCCACCTGGTTCATGCGTTGTGCGAGATCATGAAAAAATTCATACGCAAATTCGATGAGTTCTGTTTTTTGTTCTTCTTCAATGGAATAATTATCCAGAATGCTCATCGCATGTTTCGTGAACCGCTCTTTATCCTTTGTTCCATAGAGCAACACGAACGTCAGCAGTGATCGGGTAAGGTCTTTCATACGTAAAATTTACGCTTAATTGCACGAAAAAGGCTGGAGTATTCGATAATTGAACACTCCAGCCCGATGCTTTACACGAATTGGCACTATGCTTCTACAGGCACCACATCTTTGTTTTTGATGCCCTCGCGGATCTGATTTTCGATACGTTCCATGAGGTCCGGATTGTCGTTGAACAATTGCTTCACCGCTTCGCGGCCTTGTCCGAGCTTTGTTTCTTCGTAACTGAACCAGCTTCCGCTTTTCTTGATGATGTTGAGTTCAACACCGAGATCGATGATCTCGCCCACTTTCGAAATTCCTTCTCCGAAGAGAATATCGAATTCTGCTGTACGGAATGGCGGCGCTACTTTGTTTTTCACCACTTTCACACGGGCACGGTTTCCTGTTGCGGTTTCACCGTCTTTGATTTGTCCTGCACGACGGATATCCAAACGGACTGATGCATAAAACTTCAGTGCGTTACCGCCGGTAGTGGTTTCCGGGTTTCCGAACATCACACCGATTTTCTCACGAAGCTGGTTGATGAACATGCAACAGCAACCAGTTTTGCTGATGGTGCCGGTGAGCTTACGTAAAGCCTGCGACATGAGACGTGCGTGGAGACCCATTTTGGATTCGCCCATTTCGCCTTCGATCTCCGCTTTTGGAGTGAGTGCAGCCACGGAGTCGATCACGAGAATGTCAACCGCACCTGAACGGATCAGGTTGTCGGCGATTTCGAGGGCCTGTTCTCCGTTGTCTGGTTGTGAGATAAGCAGGCTGTCGATATCGACACCCAGGCGTTGTGCGTAGAAGCGGTCGAATGCATGTTCTGCGTCAATGAACGCAGCAATTCCGCCTGCTTTTTGAACTTCAGCGATTGCGTGGATAGCCAAAGTGGTTTTACCTGATGATTCTGGTCCATATATTTCGATTACCCTTCCTTTTGGATACCCGCCAACGCCGAGTGCGATGTCGAGTGAAAGTGATCCGGAAGGAATTACTTCCATTGGTTCAATTGGGTTATCACCCAGTCTCATGATTGTGCCTTTTCCGTAAGTCTTATCGAGTTTATCGATCGTTAACTGCAGGGCTTTCAGTTTCTCCTTGTTTACTTCTTTGCTGTCTTTGCTCATGGCGCGTTAAAAATTAAAATGGTGTTTTAAATTATTGTTGGTTATTAAAGTTACGAATTGATGTTTTGTTTTTTGTCTGATTGTTCACAACCAATATTGTTTGTTCATAGTTATTGATCGATTACAGGGCCAAAATTATGTGGAAGAAAAATACCGTGCAGAAAAAACTAAAAATATTAGTCAGGATGGCTAATGTAAATAGATAACTGGCTGAATTTTAGATGATTAAAGTTATTAACAGAAGAACCCTTTGAGGGTGGTGAAGGGCCCCAACCCTGAAAAGGATAATAGCCATTGGAGGGTTAGGACCCTTGCGCACTATTTCATAAAAAAAGCGGAATCCCATCTTCTGGAATTCCGCCCTTGCACAAACAAATAGTTTAACGCGCCACCGCAAAACGGCTCACCGACTCTTCGGTACCGCATTGCACATGCAACAGATAACAACCTGCCGCCAGTTCTGCAGTACTGATTTCCATAGCAGACGCGAATGATTTTTCTTCCATACGCACTACCGCACCAGTGAGATCTGTAATGGTAATAAACACGGGCGTACCGTTTTGCTGCTGAAGATTCCAGTTGAACGTCAGGCGCTCGCCGGCAGGATTTGGAAACACGCTCAACGAAGAAGCCGAAGTGTTTGAAGTAATTCCCATTCCAAGCTGACCGGTAACTCCTACATCGTCAATGGAAAATCCGGGATCGGCAGCAGTCGTTGCAGTATTGTTTACAAAGCGATACCCGAAACGCAACAAAGGTTTATTGTCGAAGTTGGAATCGTAAACGGTTTGCAGTTGCCATGCCGTGCCATTGTTCAGGTACTGACCGGAAACCGCGGTCCACGTGAGGCCGGCATCGGTGCTGAAATATACTTCACCGTACCCATCCACGCTTCCGCCGCAGAGCCACCAGAAACTCAACGTTACATTGGTATATCCAACTGTGCTGATGTCGCTGGTCATGCGTGTGAAATTATTCTCACTGAAATTGCAGAAACCATCTGCTGCGAGATACGAGCTGCAGAATATGCCATCTGTTTCCGCTTCGTTGGAAATAATGTGAAGGTACTTGCTGGTCGGAAATCCGGTGATGGTTGAAGGCTGCTGCACCGTATTGGCAATGCTGTAGGTGAATGGAAATGACATGCAGATCAGCTGACCGGAGCCGCCGGTGTACGCATTGTTGATGATCCATTTGTTTGTTCCGGCTGTCGCCGAACTCATGTCGGACGTGTTGAGTGTAAACAGCGACGTGTTTCCGTTAAAGTTTTCGGAGAACAATGTGGTTTGCGACCAGGATGAAGCTGAAATCAAAGAGAACGCGAGAATAGCGGGTAGAGTTTTTTTCATGAAGGTTTGGATTTTGTATTAGCTGATCAAATATAGGAAACAAAGGCCTGTCTTCATAACAACTCATTCAGGCCGCGAATTACGCTAATCGTGCATTCGCGTAATTCGTGTAATTCGCGGCTTAATTTCATTCATTTTGAAACAAACTCTTCTGCATTCTACATTCGAAATATTCTTCTTAACCTGCAAGGGTCCCAACCCTCAAAGGGCTAAAAGCCTTTTCAGCGTTGATGCCCCTTACCCTAAAATCTGCTGCGCATGATTCCCGCATGCTACATCCGAAATCACCTTCGCGATCTTTCCGTCTTCATCAATCACAAAAGTTGTCCGGATCATTCCTTCGAATTTATTCCAGAGAAATTTCTTTTTCGCCCACACATCATACGCCTTTGAAATCGCAAGATCGGTGTCGGCCACCAAGGGAAATGGCAAACGATATTTTTGCCTGAATTTTTCGTGCGAGGAATGATCGTCCGGGCTCACGCCAATCACCACGTAACCGGCTTTCAGCAGTGCAGCATAATTATCGCGAAGATCGCAGGCTTCTACGGTGCAACTGAGCGTATCGTCTTTCGGATAGAAATACAACACCACTTTCTTCCCGCGGAATTGTTGCAGTGAAATTTCGTTGTTATCCTGGTCAACACCTATAAACTGCGGCGCGCGATCTCCCGCTTTCAAGCGCGTCCGGTGATCGGACAAAGAAATTTTCGAAAACAGGGCCGAGATGATTTTTTTCACGCTCACAAAGGTACGGCTGATGCGGCTTTCTCCCGTTGATACTAGAATTCGTTTTTTTACAGCCTATTCCTGATCGATCCTGAAATTAATGACTTAGTATTGCTAGAAACAAGAGCACTATTATGACGCCAGAGGAGTTTAATTACATAAAGGAAACTCTCGATAACATTCGTGATTCTGTTTCGCATGATTACCTTAAAACGATTTCTACTCTTTTTTTGGGCGCTGTAATTTCCGGTAGTGGGTCAGTTTGATTCTTTATCAACCACATAGGAGACATAGTTTACATAGGTTTCAGGGCGTAAGAATGTTTGAGTTCACATGAGCATCGAACATTGCCTTTGGCAATGCTATGTGTGCTTCATTTTGAACTATACCTATGTTTTCTATGTCTATGTGGTTAATTATTATTTGAAACTGACCCACTACCTAATTTCTCTAGGAACTACCATCGTCATGTTTCGATACAACAAATCCGAGGAGCGCTACAAGGCTAAAGCCAAGATTGTTGGGAATATTTATGGTGTTGCCTATGATCTAAAAATCCACTATAACAATTTTCTGGTAACTCGATTATACGCCAGCTATGAGGAGCTAAAAAAACATCCTGACCCGATCGTTACAGACGCAGAAGAAAAAGAACTTATAAATCTTAATAAATCATGCAGTGAATTTTCTCGCTTGGTGGGAGAATATCGCTTTTATACCAACCAAAAATCTGACATTCAAGTTCATATTGATCGATTTCAAACCCAATCAAGTTCATATTGATCGATTTCAAACCCAATCCGAAAGTAATTTCAGTTTTAATGTCGAAAATGACAATCAAGCCGAAGTTTTACTCGACCGGTACGAAGCGCAACTTGACAGATTGGTTAATCAATAGTGGGAACCAGTGCCACACATAGTTCAAATTGTGGTTACAGACAACAAGTAGGCCTTTGAAATTTCAAAACTGCAGATAATAATCCTTCGTCAGTTCTTTATACTCCTCCGTATAACTATGCCTCACCTGCGGATCTTTCTCCATCACTAAAACAGATTCCGATATTTGCGGTTTCGGTGAAAAACCAAACTGCATCAGTAATCGTTTTTCTGTTTTATCGGGAGTGGAACGCACGCGTGTAATGCGACGAAGGTGTAAACCATTTTCCGCAGCGAGTTCGATAAACTGTTCACCCTCTTTTACCGGCAGGATCACATAAAGCTTCCCTTCTTTATTGAGAAGTTTCTTTGCACCGGTGACCAGGTCTTCAAAAGAAAGATGTACGGTATGACGCGCAGCCGTTCTGTTTGCTTCGGAAGAAGGAAGTGAATCGACAAAATAAGGCGGGTTGCTTACGATCAGGTCGTAGTGATGATCGGCAATGCGTGAAAAATCCTGCAATGAAACATGCTGCACATGTATACGTTCCTTCCAGGGACAACTTCGCGCATTTTCTTTGGCTTCAGCTACTGCGTCGGGATCAATATCAATGGCATCAATCTCTGCCCCGCTTTTTTGCGCGAGCATCAATGCGATTACTCCTGTTCCGGTACCAATGTCGAGAACTCTGCGTACGCCGTACGTCTTCACCCAGGCGCCGAGAAGAACGGCATCCGTACCCACTTTCATGGCGCAACGATCCTGCGTGATGGTAAACTGCTTAAACGCAAAAGTGTTTTGCGGCATAAAAGACGAGTCCTGTCTAAGATACAAAAAAAGTGATCAATATCAGCGTCGGTGTCAGTCCGGTAGTGGGTCAGTTTGATTTTATCAACCACATAGACATAGTTTACATAGGTTTCCGGGCGTAAGAATGTTTGAGTTCACATGAGCATCGAACATTGCCTTTGACAATGCTATGTGTGCTTCATTTTGAACTATGCCTATGTTTTCTATGTCACTCGTATGTGGTTAATTATTATTTGAAACTGACCCACTACCATCAGTCCGACGTATCGTCTCCGGGACTGACGCTGATACTGATAACTGATACTATTCTTCCTCGTCACTTTTCTCCAGGTAGAGCTCAACCAGCCCTTCTGGCGTCTTAACATGAAGTTCACGTTTTTCGCGGTCCACAAGCTGAACAGTGTCCTCTAACAGAGGAATGAGCACTTCATTAAAACCTCTTTTGATGATCAGCACCGGCTGAACGGGACGGTCCATCACTTCTTTGGCAACGCCCAACTCGCCATGAACAGCGTCAATGACTTTGAACCCCGGAATTTCATGAAAGTAAAAACGTTTGTTGCCTACATCAGGTAAAGCCGTAACCGGAAGGACGACTGTTTTACCCACCATTTTTTTCGCGCCGTTCGGTTCTGTAATTCCTTCAATGCGAATAACCAGTTCTTCTCCGCGGAGATGCGCCTGCACCAATGAAACTTTGGTTATTCCGGAATCATCCATCAGCACCAAAGAATCAATTCCTTTATACCGCTGAGGATTGTCAACGTCGAGCTTAACGCCCAGTTCTCCTTTGAGACCGATCACGCGGCGTATATAACCGATCGTATAAAAATCTTTTTTGTCCATCCGTTTCAAAAGTACGCAACAAAAAAGACCCGGAATTTCTTCCAGGTCTCTATTCTATATTCCACTCCGATAACAGAGATCGCTTATGCGTTGTCTGTGTTTTCAGCTGGCGCTTCAGCCGGAGCTTCCGCAGTTTCTGTTTTTGGCTCTTCAGCTACCGGCTCTGGCGTTGCATTTTTCGCTGCGATCTTCGCTGCTTTTGCTTCACGCGCTTTACCTTCTGCTTTCAGACGGTCTGATGCTTCTGTTGTTGCAGATGTAGCGAGACTTGTTTTCTTTCCTTCTACTTTGGAAACTTTCTCGTCCATCCACTTCGCAAATTTCGCATCAGCCTGCTCCTGGGTAAGCGCTCCTTTTTCTACACCGCGGTGCAGGTGGTAACGCATCAGGATCCCTTTGTACGATAGAATCGCACGGCAGGTGTCTGTTGGTTGCGCTCCCGTCTTGATCCATTCAAAAGCACGCTCTTGATCGATGTCGATGGTTGCTGGGTTGGTGTTTGGGTTGTACGTGCCTATTTTCTCAATAAACTTCCCATCTCGTGGGGCACGACCGTCCGCTACAACGATATGAAAGAAAGCAGAAGCCTTCTTACCATGGCGCTGTAATCTGATTTTCGTAGGCATTGTTGTTTGTTTTTAGTTGTTAAAACCCCATGGAATTCCCGATGGGACGGCAAAAGTAGGAAATATTCCTGTTTTATCAACAAAACTTGGGAATTTAACCCTGCGAGGGTATAACCCTTGGAGGGTGCCCCCCTGAACCCTTTGAGGGTTGAATTCCACCGTCCGTAAAAAAAACCGCCTTTTCAGCCTGGCCCCAGCCTAATTTAGAAGCATGAACCACCCTGGGCTTTTGCGGTCACATTCCTGGAACGGATGCACCTTCACGTATTCCAGTCTTCACGAGCTGAGTATCCACCAACAGCAACCGGCCGGTACCTCGGGTATCAAATACGTCATAGCCGGTACAGAGCATTATGCGATGCGGGAACAGAGCCACTCCGTGAGGCCCGGGCAATATCTCCTGGTGAATGAAAAGCGCCGGTTCGACGTTGAGCTGCCGTACACTCCTGCACCCGTACTCG
>DATHKF010000307.1:0-2683 GCA_035489505.1 Bacteroidia bacterium
GTTTACGGTTCAGAAACACCGCGACCTCGTGGACGAACTGAAACGCCAGGGATTGCAGATGGAACTTTCCGCTGAGCAATTGTCGCTGAAAGGTGACGCGCTTGAAGGAAAAAGCTTCGTCGTTTCGGGTGTGTTTTCACGCTCGCGGGATGAGATCAAAAACATCATCGAGCAGAACGGTGGAAAGAACACGGGTTCTGTTTCCGGCAAAACCTCTTATCTTGTTGCTGGAGATAATATGGGGCCAGAAAAAAGAACCAAGGCGGAAAAGCTGGGCGTTCCCATTATTTCGGAAGAAGACCTTCTTAAACTGATTGAAAAATAATGTCCTTTTTTGACGCGATCCGCAAAAAGTTGGCCCTGACGAAAATCCGCCAGGATGCAGATCGTGTGTCGCGACAGAAACAGGTTTTCAATCTCGATGATGCGAAGACAATTGGGATTGCTTTCCAGTACACCACGCCCGAAGATTTCGAGCTGCTCAAGAAATACGTCATCTACCTCCGCGAGCTGAAGAAAAAAGTAAAAGTCATTGGCTATTACGAAGGCAAACAGGAACCGGCCGTTCAGTATTCCAAGGTCGATTACGATTTCATCAATGAAAAAGCATTCACCTGGTGGGGCAAACCTTCCGGTCA
Source organism: Bacteroidia bacterium (assembly GCA_035489505.1). Lineage (GTDB taxonomy): Bacteria > Bacteroidota > Bacteroidia > Palsa-965 > Palsa-965. The sequence goes on from DATHKF010000307.1 coordinate 639, forward strand.
TATCGTTTCCAATTTCCTGGAAGAACCGTACGACATCTACATCGATCTTAACCTGAAAGATACGATTGCGTTGCGGTACATCGCCTTCAACTCCGCGGCCAAATTCAAAATCGGGCACTACAAAGAAGATGCAGACACGCCGTTTGATATGCTGCTTTCGGTTTCCAAAGAAAGTGGGATCAAGGCGTACTTGCGGGAAGTGGATACGTACCTGCTGAAGATCAATAAACCGGCTAAGGAGTAGAAGTGTCAGTGTCAGTATCGCACGGCTTTGTCAACCTCGGCTCCGCTCGGTCTGACAAGTGAACACGATCAAAAGTCCTGTTGCGAGACGCGTGGACTCGTTCTTCAAACAGTAAACGTTTACTGAAACCGCTTGTCAGACCGAGTGGAGCCGAGGAATGGCAAAGGACAGACGCCGGTGACTCCAATCCTTGTAAATTTGTGCCGTGCATTTCTTACCCAATCACATCACCACCTTTCCTCCCGTCACCACCGCCGATCCCGAAGGTCTTCTCGCCATTGGCGGCAAGCTCTCCGTTGAAACACTTTTACTCGCTTACCGTTCCGGAATTTTTCCCTGGTACAACGAAGGCGAACCTGTGCTCTGGTGGAGCCCCGATCCGCGTTTTGTGATTCTGCCCGGTCAACTGAAAATTTCCGACAGCATGAACAAACTGCTTACGCGCGGCGATTTCGAAATCAGTTTCGACAACGCATTTGAAGAAGTGATCGGACGCTGCTCGAAGATCAAACGCAAAGGACAGCACGGCACGTGGATCAGCAGCGAGATCAAATCGGCATACGTTGAGATGCACAAAGCCGGTTATGCCATGAGCGGAGAAGCCTGGCAAAACGGTCAGCTCGTTGGTGGATTCTATGGAGTTCGTCTCGGGAACTGTTTCTTCGGAGAATCGATGTTCAGCAAAGTTTCGAACGCCTCTAAGGCTGCGTTTATCACTTTTGCAGAAACGTTTTTCAACTCAGGTGGAAAGGTCATCGATTGCCAGGTTTATACGGAACATTTGGAATCGTTGGGGGCGGAGATGATACCGCGGGAAGATTTTCTGGATATAGTTACCGCGTATACCTGACCTGAAATATTTCACCACGGCGGCACGGCGCATTGCTCAAGCGTTACCCGCTCGGCACGGCGAACGGAGTAATTCGCTTCGCTCATTGATTTTTTATTTGATGTTTGGGCATTGATATCACGCAGTCATATTTTCCAGTCGCTGTGCCGCGCGGGCAATGGTTATCAAATATTGAGCGCCGTGCCGCCGTGTCGCCGTGGTAAATTTTAACCTTCCGGGTTGAACTTGAGGCTAACTTTTCTTCACCCAAACAGTTTTTATGAACACTTAATCAACGGCCCATTCTTCCACCCGCAATTGCGTTACTTTTGCTTCAAATATTCCCACATGGCTTCGAAGAAAAGCTTACTCACAGGTACCGGTGTCGCAGTTGTAACGCCTTTCCGTAAAGACGGCAAAGTTGATTTTCCTGCATTGACGAATGTGATCAATCACATCATCAAGGGAAAATGCGAGTACCTCGTTATCATGGGAACTACCGGCGAATCGCCGACGCTGAAAAAGAAAGAGAAGTCGGAAGTGCTCAAACATGCCCTGAAGATTGCTAAAGACCGCCTGCCCGTTGTATACGGCGTAGGAGGGAACAGCACGCAGGAAGTGACCGAAGCACTCGAACACACCGACTTTTCGGGTGTGAGCGCCATTCTTTCTGTCGCGCCATACTACAACAAGCCTAACCAGCGCGGACTTTATGCGCATTACAAAGCGGTTGCAGAATCGTCTCCGCTTCCGGTGATCATGTACAACGTTCCCGCACGGACCGGCATGAACATGACTGCGGACACAACGCTCCGGCTCGCTCAGGATTTTCCGCGCCTTGTGGCGATGAAAGAAGCATCCGGAAATCTTGAACAGATCATGACCATCATCAAGGATCGTCCAAAAGATTTCCTGGTGATTTCCGGTGATGATCTCATCACACTTCCATTGATCGCTGCCGGTGCACAAGGA
>DATHKF010000308.1:0-6820 GCA_035489505.1 Bacteroidia bacterium
TACTCGCTTACAAAGCGATGTTGCGCAAAGGAAAACCAAAGCATATTCACATCGTGGCTGTTATTGCAAGCACGCTGGGTGTAGAGTATGTCCGGAAAAATATGCCCGACAATACAACCATCTGGTGTTGCGGGATTGATGAAGAACTTACCGCGCAATCCTACATTGTTCCCGGCCTGGGAGATGCAGGTGATCTTGCGTTCGGGGAAAAACTCTGAGTGAATCATGGTGGATGGGGAAGAGGTAACGCATTGGCTGAAGATCGTTGAGGTCACTCTTATCGCGAGCGTTAAATTTCTTCTCGCTCCGTTCGAAGCGGAACGCTACAACATGTCGTTCTGGGAATCCATGCTGTATACCACAGGTGGCGGAACTATGGGCATTTTCGTATTCTATTATGCAGGTTCTTTTATCTCGCGATGGTGGACGAATAATGTGGCGAAAATAAAATCATTCCTGACGCGTCGCCCGATTACTGATTTCACCGGGGAGAACAAGAAGATCATGACGCGTACGAACAAGCTCATCATCCGCGTGAAAAATAAATTCGGTCTTGCAGGAGTAGCATTCGTTACTCCGTGTTTAATTTCTATTCCAATCGGAACGCTGGTTGCGGTGACTATTTACCGCAAACGCAAGCCGGTAATTCTGTATCTCATGATTTCGCTGGTGCTCTGGTCGTTCTTCCTGAACTGGCTGGCGCAGTACCTTGCACTTTCGCAATACATTCCGGAAGCATTACAGAATGGCTAAGTACAAACATATTTTCTTTGATCTCGACCGCACGTTGTGGGATATGGATCGCAATGCAAGCGAAACCCTGACGGAGATGTATGAGAAATACGGACTTCGTGAACGTGGAGTGCCGTCTGCTGATATTTTCGTGGAGCATTACAACACGTACAACGATTTGTTGTGGGACCGTTATCGCCGCAGGATGATTGACAAAGCAACGCTGCGCGCATTGCGGTTCAAACAAACACTTGCTCATTTCGGTGTACGTGATGCAAAGCTTGCACTGAACGTAGAAAATGAATTCATTCTTGAAGCGCCACGCAAAACAAATCTTATCCCCGGCGCAAAGGAATTACTCGACAGCCTGAACAACGATTACCAGCTGCACATCATCACCAATGGATTTCCGGAAGTGCAGGCGCATAAAATGCTGCACAGCGGATTAACACCATACTTCGATGTGATCGTTACTTCTGAAGAATGCGGTCACGCAAAACCTGATGCGAAGATATTTGCACATGCTTTGAAACTTGCAAAAGGCCGCAAGGAAGAAGCTATCATGATTGGAGATGATCTCGCGGTTGATATTGTAGGTGCAAGGGAATCGGGATGGGCGCATGTGTTTTTAAATCGCACCGGTGGTAAACATGATGAAGACGTGATGCATGAAGTGAAGGAACTCCAGGAAATACTTCACATCATCGGGTAACGGTATTCACCGGGCGCCATCTCCCATTTTCGAACGCATCAAAAAGCTGGTTCCCAGTTTCTTGAGAATTATTTCTCCTTCGCGGACTTCACAGTTGCGGGTCAATTTGATTGTCTTGCCTTTTCAGCAATTCCCATCTTGCAGCAACCAATCATTGATACATGAAAAACTTTCGCCGGTTCGCACTCGCTGCGGCATTTCTTGTTGCCACGTCACCGCTCTTCACACAACCGTGGTTGAGTGCGCTGATGATCTGCACAAGCAACAATGGTTTGACTTTTTCCACGCCAACTGTATTCGAGGATTCATCGGGTGTACCGTCGGTGATTCAACTTGCCGACAGCACATTGATCTGCGCATTCCAATGGTTTCCCGCGCCCATGTTCAGCCCGGGTTGGGACAGCATTGCGATAAAAACTTCCAACGACAATGGTGCAACATGGTCAGCGCCGTTGCATTGCAATTTCTCTGGAATACCTTCTGCGATGCAGCGTCCGTTTGATCCTACGCTGGTGCAGATTTCAACCGGAGAGATACGCATGTATTTTTCATCGGGAATATTACCGCCCGGTCCGCTGGACTCGAACATCAATACCTATTCGGCGATTTCAAACGACGGAATAAATTATGTGTTCGAAGGCACGGGCCCTATTTTTTCCGGCGACTCCACCACACGCGCTGTAATTGATCCGGCATGTACATTCTTCAATGGGCTGTATCATTACACCGCACCGATAGGTACACCGCAGGATGGTGCGTATCACTGCACCTCGGCGGACGGAACTACGTTTACGCGGCTGGCCAATATTCCGTCAGATGCTTCGCACAACTGGACCGGAAACCTGCTTTCCGATAGCGGTCTCATCAAATTTTACGGCGCGGGCAGTGCAGGCATCTGGATGAATTCCTCACCGAACGGAAATACATGGAATGGTTTTCTCAGCACCAATATTGTACAGGGCGGAGATCCATCGGTGGTGCGGTTGTTTGATGGATCATACATCCTCATTTACGTTGGACCGCCATCGACAATGAGTATTGCAGATGAGGCATCAGCTACCAGCACGATGGACGTTTTTCCAAACCCTGTTCAGACTTCGCTGACGGTGATCACGCAGACGCAATCTTCCATTTCGGTAGTCAATGTTTTGGGTGAGACCGTGATGGCATTCACCTGCAATGGAAGGTATGATGCCGATGTTTCATTTCTGCCGGGCGGCGTTTATTTTGTGCGGAATGAGGAGACGGGGGAGTGTGTGGAGTTTGTGAAGGAATAGTGTCAGTAATCCTTTGCCGTCAGTTCGAGTGCCAGCAAATATTTTTTGTCGCATCTCGATACGTTTTTCGTTCCTCAAAACACTCGATGTGACAAAAAAATATTTGCTGGTGTATCGAGAACAGGTAAAGGGGTACAGACACTGGCAACGTGATCCATCGTGTTGATTTTTCGCCTGCCGGCAGTAAGGAATTTCTTCTTTATTTTTCCCATGCCGTCAGTTCGAGTGCCAGCAAATATTTTTTTGTCGCATCTCGATACGTTTTTCGTTCCTCAAAACACTCGATGTGACAAAAAAATATTTGCTGGTGTATCGAGAACGGGCAAAGGGGTACAGACACGGATAAAGTTTCATTACGTGAATGCGCCTGCCGGCAGCAAGGATTTTTATTTTTTATTTTTCCCTTTCACTTCGTTCAAGGGACATGTGATCCCTCCGGGATCAATTTCGAAATTACTACGACTTCGGAGAAGTCGCATGTCCCTTGAACGAAGTGAAAGGGTTTTTAAAATTCCTTGCTGCCGGCAGGCGAAAATAAAAGTGAATGACTTACACCCATCAACGCATGCGCGAACTTGTTTATGGCTTGCGTGTAAAATGTTTGCCGATCCATGCATGTCCGGCGATGAGACAGTATCCAAGGAAGATCAGGAACACCTGCCAGAACATCTTAGGAACTTCGTTGGAAGGCATACTAAATTCCACGCGTTTCGATTGAACGTAACTGATGAACAAATCTCCCAACGTGCTCAATGCGGTGGTGAGCATCAGGCCACCCACAACAACGCATGCAATTTCAATACCCGCTTGTTTGTCGAGCGTAAAGTTTACACCCGGCTCCGAATCAGACCGGATCAATTTGCGTGTGATGAATCCTGATCCCAGGATCAAAGCCAGGCCAAAAAGTAAATTCAGGCCGATGTGGCCGACGTGATACATGTACACAGCAGTATACTGATCGTTCATGCCTTTCAATCTGTCAGGCATGGCCGTTTGCATATGGATCATAAGCAGGAGCTCTTTCACATACATGAGCGATTCCAGGATGAGATAAACTCCAAAGAGCTTGATGGCAATATCGAACAGGTCAGATTTTTTCATCCGTGGACTTTCAGTTTCGCAATCATCTCATCAGTGATAGGATCAGAATAAATGCCGTACCCATTCACGAGGACTCCTTTCAGATCGAGTTTGGGTGCGGAGATCGCGTAGAGAATCGCCTGGTCATCGGGATCGGTGTTGTCCTCGAACCGCCAGAAATTGTCGACGTGAAAATCGTCGATGGAAAGTTTTAATTCACCGGAACGGCATTCGAGACAGTTTTGCTGAAGATTGAAATCTTCGGTGTATCCCTGCAGGCGTAAATCGGTAATGGCTTCCGATAAAGTGTCGTACGTTTTCATGAGGCGCGTTTTTAAAACAAAACGTCCTGGTATTCTTCCGCTCTTTCCATCACCTTTTTGGCATACGGACAGAGCGGAAGAATTTTCAGGTTGTTTGCCCGCGCATAGTCAACACCAGCTTTCACCAGCAATTTTCCCAAACCTTTTCCTTCCTGGGAAGAATCAACTTCGGTATGATCGATGATGATTTTACCGGGACCGGCGTGCGTATAGGTCATGGTCGCAACGCGGATTCCGTTTTCTTCGATGAAAAATTTACCTTTTGTTTCAGTGTCGGTTTGTTGTACGAGCATCTGTGAATTTAGGCAATTACCTGTTGAGTGCGCACGCGTGCAGGAAGTTTTGTGTAGAAGTAATACGAAGCGGCCAGCAGGGCAAACATCACGAGTGGGGTAACAATTCCGCTTGCCGGGTCTCCCGCATTCCCATGGGCAATTGCAGCTGAAATGAAGGTTATTCCGGCACCTGCGTACACCCATTCTTTGACATTACGGGGCAGGAAAGGAAGAATGAGCACAACCGCTCCAACCAGTTTGGCGATCCCCAATTCAATCCGGAAGTAATCGGGGAATCCGAGGTGTGCGAAACCTGCCGAGACTTCGGGGTTCGTGAAATACATGGTGCCTGCCATGATGAGGTTCAATGCGATGAGCGACGTAAAGATCCAGTATGCTATTTTGATTTTTTTCATTTTGCTTTTTTGTTTGTGACTACAAACCTATGTACATTAACTATACAATGGGTAGTACTATCCCGTGGTATAGTGCTATACTTTGGGATAGTTCGTACCTTTGCGGTATGGTTAAAGCGAAAACTGAGTTGAACAAGGCCGATTGTAAGAAAGCCTTGCTGCCTGTGCGCGATGCGCTGGAAATCCTCAACGGAAAATGGAAATTACCTATCCTGATCTCGCTTTTGCAGGGAAACAGACGTTTCAGTGAAATGTCGCGGGAGATCGAAGGTATTACGGACAAAATGCTGTCCAAAGAATTACGGGACCTCGAAGCCAACCAGATGGTGAAGCGAACGGTGTACGATTCTGTTCCTGTTGCCGTGGAGTATTCCATCACGGAGTATGGAAAGTCATTGCAGAAAGTGATTCATGAATTGTGGAAGTGGGGAACGCAGCACCGTAAACGAATTACCGGTCGCGATTGAAGATCGTTTAGTGCTGTAGTTGCGCCTTCGGCGCCCTGCCACAGATGCGCAGATTTCGCAGATTTTTGAAATTAATAAACAACTGTTTTTTTAATCTGCGTAATCTGCGCATCTGTGGCAAACCCGGCGCAGCCGGTACAACAAACGTAACGGACTGCACAGCCACAATTCAATCCAGAATGTTGATTACTTGATTCTTTTAATTTGCCTTTCGGTTAATCCTGTGATTTCAGCAATAAGTTTGACCGACATTTTCTTACTCCGCATCACACGAACCATTTCCTGTGTGCGCTCAAACTTTGCAGCGTTCTTTATCGCCTGCGTTTGATTGAAACTTGGAACATACATTCTGCTTTGTTGAAGCTTGTCCATTAACCCCGTCTCCTCAAAACTCATGAACTTTTTCGTTTTGTCAGAGATAATAATGTGGTCGTAAATTCCAATATCAATAATTTTGCCTACTTGAATCAAGCGATCGGTGGTATCCTTGTCACTCATCGACGGCTCGACGTTTACGCCTGTATGGTTGTGGCAAAGAATCAGGTTGACGGCATTCTTTTGTAACGCCAGTTTGAATACCTGCATAGGTTCTGCGGTTGTTGATGCACGTGCTCCAAGTGATACCAGCTCAACGTACAGAATACGGGTCTCTCCATCCAGGCCAATCACCCAAAAGTGCTCACGTGTCTTACTGATTTCGCTTTCCCGTTTCAGAATGCGTTGCATCACGTCTGCTACTTGTTTGGGAGTTTTAATCAGAATTCTGTCCTGTTTGGTCAGTTTAATGTCCATATCACCAAATGTAATTAATCGGGTTAAATCCCGGTAGTGTCTCACTTTGCTTTTTGACACGGCGACACGGCGCATTTTTACGGCATTTTCTTATTCTAAGCCCGGGCGCTCACGGCGAGATAACGGTAACGCGCCGTGAGCGCCCGGGCTTAGAACGGGTTTCGTGCTTCTTTTAGCGCCGTGTCGCCGTGTAAAAATTATCAAATACTCAAACTGAGACACTACCTAAATCCCGGGCTATTGGATTGTTTGTTGATAAAACCGCTGAAGCGGTTGAATAATCACTCATTCTCCATTGCCGGGTGCTTAAGCCCCCGGCAATGGAGCCAGCAGGTTTGCCAAACGGTTTCAACCGTTTTCATTCCAACAACATTTACTCCTTGCGGCAATACACGTCGGATTTTTCAACCGGGTACTTCTTATCAAGATCCACGTTATTGAAACTCTCCGCACTTCCCCAACCGAAAAATTTCTGGAAGAACGGCAGCAGCTTATTCGTTTTTATTTTTTCGAGAAAATAAATTTCGTGCTCCTTTTCCTTGATGCCCATGTCGTACAACATCTGGTCATGTTCGGTGATCCCGATTTCATTGAACATCTGTTTCATCCGGAAATATTCGCAAACGTTTCCGCTTTCCAGTCGCCCGGCAAAATAGAACGGCATGAACCAGCCGATCAGGTAACAGCTCGCTGAAATAATTTTTCCAATGACGTGCATTTTGAATTCGTAATATTTTGAAACCGGC
>DATHKF010000309.1:0-4243 GCA_035489505.1 Bacteroidia bacterium
TATCGGAAGATGGCGATTAAGTACCATCCTGATAAAAATCCCGGTGACAAAGCTTCGGAAGAAAAATTCAAAGAAGCGGCTGAGGCCTACGAAGTATTGAGCGATGCGAACAAGAAAGCGCGCTACGATCAGTTTGGTCATGCGGGAATGGCCAACAGTCATGCCGGTGGTGGTGGCGCACGCGGTGGTGCCGGTGGTTTTTCCATGGACGATATTTTCTCTCAGTTCGGTGATATTTTCGGTGGCGGATTTGGCGGTGGCGGTGGAAGACAAGGTGGCCGTCGCGTAGCGCGCGGATCCAATCTTCGCATCAAAGTGAAATTGACGCTGGAAGAAATTGCAACCGGCGTAGAGAAGAAACTGAAAGTGGCGAAGTACGTTCCCTGCGACAAGTGCAAAGGATCGGGTGCAGAAAATGCGGGTTCAATGACCACATGTACTACGTGCCGCGGAAGCGGACAGGTGCATCGCATCATGAACACCATGCTCGGACAGATGCAAACATCTGCGACTTGTCCAACCTGTAATGGCGAAGGACAAATCATCACAGACAAGTGCAAGCAATGTCATGGCGATGGTGTGATGCGTGGCGAAGAAGTTGTTTCGGTGCGTATTCCTGCCGGCGTTCACGAAGGCATTCAGCTTAGTGTAAGCGGCAAAGGAAATGCAGCGCCACGCGGCGGAGTTCCCGGCGACCTGATTGTTGTGATCGAAGAAGCAGAACACGAATTCCTTATTCGCGAAGGCAATAATTTATTCTTCGAGCAGCACGTGAGTTTTGTTGATGCCGCGCTCGGAACGCAGGTTGAAATTCCAACACTCGACGGAAAAGCACGCGTGAAAATTGAACCGGGAACACAGTCCGGAAAAGTACTTCGCCTCAAGGGCAAAGGAATTCCAGATGTAAACGGTTACGGCCGCGGCGATCTCCTGGTAAGCGTACAGGTGTGGACTCCAAAACATCTTTCTTCCGATGAGAAAAAGCTGATGGAAAAACTGCGCGAATCCGAAAATTTCAAACCGAAACCGGGTTCAAAAGACAAAGGTTTCTTTGAACGGATGAAAGAGTATTTTGAGTAACCGAAATCGGCGCTTTACGTTGATCTGTTAACGAGTATTAAAGCTGGAAAAAAACCGAAGGCTTTCAATTGTGCCCAGGCACTTTTTACGTAACTTTATTCTTAGTTATGTACAAGCCCAAAGCCACATTAGTTACCCCGGAAGAAGGTATCCGTCTTGATATGCAGCGTCCGCGCGCGGAGCGTATCATTAATTTACTTCGTTTGATCCGCCTGAGCAATATTGTTTCAGAAGCCGGAGCGAAATACAGAAAAACGCGGTAATGGATATTTACGACGACGAAATTGTGCAATTGTGGAAAGCTCTGGCAGACCACGATGTGCGTTACATTCTCATTGGAGGTTTCGCTGTCAATTACCACGGGTTCTCCAGAACCACGGGCGACCTCGATATCTGGATTGAAGATTCCGTAGAGAACCGCACCCGCCTGGGCAAAGCATTTACCGATGTATTCTCGGGAGATTTCAGTGCATTCAAAACCATGCAGTTTATTCCCGGGTGGTCTACATTCCGTATTGATTCCGGATTTGAAGTCGACATCATGACTGATCTTAAAGGATTGGGCAAGGAAAAGTTCCAGGAATGTTTCGACATGGCTTCGGTCGAAATGATCCTTGACATTCCGGTTCGCTTTTTACATTATAACCACTTGATCCGATCGAAAGAAGCTGCAGGCCGGCCAAGGGACCTGTGGGATATTGAAGAACTGAAACGTCGCAACCCGGACGGACAATAATCGTGCAGACCACCGCTGCTCGTGCTGGATATCCTTTTACCACGGCGGCGCGGCGACACGGCGCATGATCTGTCCATGACCTACGCGACACGGCGATTGAAAAGTATCACTCCCGAATATCTTTCTCCGACAAATTTCAGCCAGCACATTAAATCACAAAGCGATTTACTCCGACCGCCGTGCCGCGCGGGTAACAATTGAGTTACGCGCCGTGACGCCGCGCCGCCGTGGTAAAATTTGTTAAGTCCGTCCAGCTTACCACCTGATATTGAAGAACTAAAACGTTGCAACCCCGGGGAAGCTTAACCACGTTTCGCGACGGGTAAAGTTGCCCTGACAATAATCTCCCGCCTCCTTCCGTTCGTACGAAGTATTTCTCCTTACCCCATAACCTGAACTCCGCACTAATCTTTACCTTCGTTCTCTATGGGAATTCTCCTTTCCGCACAAAACGTTTCCAAAAAGTATTCGAACCATCTCGCGTTAGACGATGTGAGCATTTCGGTGCCTGAAGGAACTGTGTTCGGATTGCTTGGCCCTAACGGAGCGGGCAAGACCACACTCATCCGGATCATCAACCAGATCACCGGACCTGATTCCGGGAAAGTGCTGTTCGAAGATCGTTTGCTTGATCAGTCGCACGTGCAGCAGATCGGGTACTTGCCGGAAGAACGCGGGCTGTACCGCAAGATGGAAGTCGGCGAACAGGCCATTTACCTCGCGCGATTGAAAGGCCTTTCGAAGAAAGAAGCCAAACGACGTGTGACGGAATGGTTCGACCGTTTCGGAATGACCGGTTGGTGGAAGAAGAAAGTGGAAGAGCTTTCCAAAGGCATGCAGCAGAAAGTACAATTCATTGTTACTGTACTGCACGAACCACGTTTACTTATTCTCGATGAACCGTTCAGCGGGTTTGACCCGATCAATGCAGCGCTCATTAAAGATGAACTGCTCGCGCTGAAGAAAAAGGGGACAACCATTGTTCTTTCCACACACAACATGGGATCAGTTGAAGAGTTGTGCGACAACATTGCGCTGATTCATCGTTCGAAGAAAATTCTCGATGGAAACGTGAAGGAAATCCGTCGCGCATATGCAGCGCGCACGTATGACCTGGCGTTCAACGGCAACATGATCGCATTTACGAATGCCATGTGGACAGGCGGAGAGATCATCAACAAAAGCACCGACGAAGAAGGAATGCATCACGTGCGCGTGAAATTACTCGGCAATGCAACACCGAATGGTTTGATTGAAACAGTAATCAAAACAGCGGAGATCCATGCCTTCAACGAAGTACTTCCAACCATGAATGATATTTTCATCATGAAAGTTCAGGCGGAAAATCCGGATTCAGTTTTAGGAACGCAAAGCAGTTATACCGAATAACGATGGGCAAAATCTGGATCATCATACAGCGGGAATACTGGACGAGAGTCCGCAACAAGACATTTATCATCATGTGTTTTGTGGCGCCGTTGTTTTTCGCCGGACTCATCATCGTTCCGCCCATGCTTGCCGGTCAGCCGGGCGAAGAGCGCAGGATTGTAGTCTGCGACAACAGCATGTGCCCCGACACGGTTGGGTATGCGTTCATTTTCGAAGACACGCTTAACCTGAAATTCGATTACGGAATGGTGTATAAGCCCATTTCCGAAGTAGAAAAATTTTACCGCGATTCGGATAACGTTTCTGTGTTATACATTCCGGAAAATTTTATGGGCGGTTGCGATACGATCAATGAACACAGTATTGGCTTGTCGTGTATTCTGTACTCCAAACGTGAACCGGGATTCAACACGCTGAATCTTTTGCAGTCTGTGATGACTTCTGAAGTTCAGCAGGACATCCTGCAGATGAATGGAATTTCCACGGAGGTGATGGAAATGTCGCGGCGCAAAGTTACTGTGGCCAACCAGATCAAAGGAAAAGTAAGCAAAGCCGACGTGAAGCTTTTCACCGGGTTGTTTTTTGGTCTCGCCATTTACATGTACATCCTTTTGTTTGGTGTGATGGTCATGAAAAGTGTGCTTGAAGAAAAAACAACGCGCATTGTCGAAGTCATTGTTTCATCTGTCCGTCCGTTCCAGCTGATGATGGGCAAAATTATTGCCGTTGCGCTCGTTGGGCTCACGCAGTTCCTGTTGTGGGTTATTCTTTCGCTGGTTATTATTGTGCCGGTGATCAACGCCATCAATGAAAAGCGTGTTGATTTTACCCAGTTGCAGAACAACAGTAATGTAACTACGGCCATGGCTTATGAAAACGGTACCGGCAAAGTGTTCGACATGGAAATTACTTCCGAGACGCAGGATGCTGTTGCAACGATCATGTCCATTCCATGGGGCAATCTGATTCCTGCATTTGTATTCTACTTCATCTTTGGGTACCTGATGTACGGCGCCATTTTCGCCGCGATGGGTTCTG
>DATHKF010000310.1:0-5294 GCA_035489505.1 Bacteroidia bacterium
GGAAAAACGTGGTCCGGCGGCGGTAAACGTGGTGGTCACCCCAAAAACAGGGGCGGATTCTGATTAGTCTGTTTGTCGCAGTTTATTCTCTTTTTTTTCGACAAATTATTCACGCTTTTCCAGTTTCGAATTGGGCGATCGAAAAATCAAAATCCTGAATTTCAATGGTATAAACCCGACACCCTTTGGGGGGAACCCGTTACCATTGTTCATTTTTCGTACCGGTTATATTGCGTTAACCAAAACATAATCCCGGCCATTTCTCCGCTTCGGTTTTTGCCCTACCTTTGCCTCGTTCTGAAGTGAACACCCTCAAGGAATTGCTCTCTGCAAGTATCCGAAACCGCTTCAGCACGCATGTCACCCTACGGTGCATCGTGGCTTTAGATTGGTTAATTAAAAACACACTGTAAATCAAGATCAGAACCGCTGTTCTGTACAATCCTTTTTCACCATGAAGAAAACTCTACTTGCATTATTGATTACCGGTTCGGCGCTGACTGTGAACGCACAGACGTTCTGCACAGAATTATTCTTTTCGGAAGTCGTTGAAGGCTCAGGGAATAACAAGGCCATGGAAATTTACAATCCAACGCAGGCTCCTGTCAACCTTTCCAATTACCGCATTGTACGTTACTCGAACGGATCAACCTCAGGCAGCGACAGCCTCAACCTGACCGGAACAATCGGGGCACTGGATGTATGGGTGGTTGTAAACGGACAAACAGTTTCCCAACCTAATTCACCGGCGTGCGATACCGCGCTTCAGGCTATGGCCGATCAGCTGGCAGGAGTTTATCCTGATCCGCTGTATGCCAATGGCGATGACGCAATTCTTCTCGTGCGCGTCAGCCCGTATGCAATCATTGACATTTACGGTAAAATCGGTGAAGATCCGGGAACAGCATGGACAGACGTATTCCCTTATACATCCGGACAAGGTACATGGTTGACCAATGATCACACACAGCAGAGAAAATCATTCGTAACCGGTGGTGTTACTGTGAACCCGACAACCTTCAACCTGTTGGCTGAATACGATACACTTCCGGAAAATACCTGGACCGGTCTCGGCCAGCATGCCTGCAACTGCGCGAACGTAGGTGTTCAGGAAAATAATTCTGTTTCCAAAGTGAATGTGTTCCCAAATCCAACCGACGGACAATTCACCGTGAACGCATCTGAAAATATTACACGCATTGAAGTGCTCAATACGCTTGGAGAAGTTGTACTTGTAAAAGAGTACAAGGCTGGCGACCAGCAATTATCGCAGCGTATCGATCTTTCAAACATGCCGGGCGGCATGTACATGGTACAAGTACAACTCAGCAACGGAACATCGCTGACGTCGAAAATCAGCATGCGCTGATTGGAATGACGGTATCATGTATGTCATAAATACTGGTGGCGTCAGGTGTTACCACCCGACGCCACTGGTTTTTTCCAGAACACTATGAGACACTCTATTTTTACTTTCTTACTTCTCTTCATCACGCTGAATGCTTTCGCACAACAACCGGTGACCGGAAAAGTGGTTGATGAGAACAACGGAGAACCGCTTATTGGTGCAGTCGTTGTTGCCGATTCAGGTAAGATTGTTTCGGTAACCGATGTGGATGGCAATTTCAAATTAATGCTCTCCGATGGCGATCACTCCCTGCAGGTAAAATACACAGGGTACACACATTTCCCGGTTGCAATTAAAGTCGATGGTAAACCGGTCAACGTAGACCTGAAGCCAACGAACAACATGATGAAGGAAGTGCAGATCATTGCCGACGTGGCCATCGATCGTCGCACACCGGTCGCAGTAAGCAACGTGGGTGAAATAAAAATCCGTGAAGAAGGTGCAGGACGCGACATGACCATGCTCCTGAATTCCACACCCGGTGCTTATGCCAGTGAACAAGGCGGTGGCGCGGGCGACTCGCGCGTGAACATACGCGGAAGTGATCAGCGGAATGTGGGTGTGATGGTTGACGGTGTTCCCATGAACGACATGGAAAACGGCCAGGTGTACTGGAGCAACTGGTCGGGACTGATGGATGTGACACGCACCATGCAGGTGCAGCGCGGACTCGGTGCATCAAAACTCGCCATTCCTTCGGTGGGCGGAACAATTAATATTCTCACACGCGGCCTCGATCAGAAACAGAATTTCACATTCAAAAGTGAACTCGGCAATAACAACATGCAGAAGTATTACATCGGGTTCAATTCCGGTGAATTCGGAAACGGTTGGGGAATTACATTCGCGGGATCACGCCGCACCGCTGACGGATGGGTTGACCAGACCTGGGACGACCAGTGGGCGTATTTTATCAAAGTAGAAAAACGCATCGGCGGACACCTGTTCAGTGTAGGTGCCAATGGAGCTCCTCAATCGCACGGACAGCGCTATGATAAAATGCCGATCCCGGTGATCAACAGAAAATACGCAGAGAAACTCGGCATCAACGTAGATTCCGTGTACAGTTCAAATAACGGATTCACCACGTTGTACCAGGGCGAACGCGGATTGCGTTACAATCCAAACTGGGGATTCATTGATTACAGCGACGGACAACAAGGCAAGCTCAGCCAGGATATTAATTTTTACAATAAGCCGCTGTTCAACTTCTCGTGGTACTGGACACCGGGTGAACGTTTTTCGCTTTCGACCGTAGTGTATTTGTCGCACGGATATGGCGGTGGAACGAATTTTAATTCCACACCAAACCGCGACACAGCCACAGGCCAGTGGAACCTCACGCAGGCGTACAATTCCAACGCCACCACGATCGACGTGCTGTACAGTGCATCCGAGCACAAATCATCGCGCGTGCTGCTCGCTTCCATGAACAACCACATCTGGTACGGGGCAATTTCCACTGCACGTTTTCAGCTCAACCCCAACGTTGCGATCCTCGCTGGTCTCGACGCAAGACATTACAAAGGCTCGCATTACCGCATGGTTTACGACTTGATGGGCGGCGATTATTACGTCGACAACAGCGATAAAAACCAACCGTGGGGAATGGGCAATCTCCAGTACTCCATGAAACGCAAAGGCGACAAAGTGGGATACTGGAATGATTCGTACGTGGACTGGGGCGGCCTGTTCGCACAGGGAGAATACTCACACGACAAATGGAGCGCATTCGTTACACTGACCGGATCCATTTCGCGTTACCAGCGCGTTGATCATTATAAGAAACGCGACATTACCACGGAAAATGGAACCGTTGTTCCCATGATCGTTGGATACAACGAAGTATACTACACCAACGGAACAGACGGTGTAGTGGCCCAGCACGGCGCGGTACTCACCTATTCCGGCGACACGCTGGTGATCGATAATCCTTCGGGGCCAAACCAAACCATTGTTGGCGCAACGGCTTACGCATGGAGTTCGGAATCTGCTTCCACTGCGAAGACCGCGAAAAAAACATTCCCGGGATTCACATTCAAGACGGGTGCGAACTACAACATCACCGATCATTACAATGTTTTCATGAACGTGGGTTACATGAACCTCGCGCCGCGTTTCAACACCGTGTTCGACAACAACAACAAAGAATACCCTGTACCGAAACAACAGCAGGTGTATGCGGCAGAACTTGGATTCGGCATGCGTTACGCTTCATTTGCAGCGAACCTCAATATGTATTACACGAATTGGCTGAACAAGCCACCGTACGGCAGTCCGAGCACGACAGTAGCCGGAGATCCCTATACCTACGATCTCACCGGATTGAATACAACATTG
The DNA here is from genome assembly GCA_035489505.1 of Bacteroidia bacterium. Taxonomy (GTDB): domain Bacteria; phylum Bacteroidota; class Bacteroidia; order Palsa-965; family Palsa-965. The sequence continues at coordinate 3,749 of DATHKF010000310.1, forward strand.
ATGGGCATTGAATTCGATTGCAGCTGGCAGCCGATCAAGAAACTGCAGGTTGAGGCGATTGCATCTATAGGAAACTGGAAATACAATTCTACCGGACGCGTTTTCCTCTACGATGCGAATTACGTTCTGCAGGATTCACTCGACTACAGCGCCAAAGGAGTTCACCTCGGAGATGCAGCACAAACGCAGCTCGGCGGCGCTATACGCTGGGAACCGCTCAAAGGAATGTACGTGAAAGTGCGTTACACCTACTTCGCCAATTACTACGCAAACTTTGATCCGATTGTACTTGTTCCGATTTACAACGGTTCGCACGTGCAGGTTGGAGATAACCGCGACAAAGATTCATGGAAACTTCCCGGGTACGGACTCCTGGATTTGCATTTCGGCTATGAATACCGCGACATTGTGGTTGGCGAAAAACAAAGACAGATCCGGATTGGCTTTACGTTTTCCCTGATCAATGTTTTAAACACCGTTTATATTTCCGATGCTCAAAACGGACCGTATTTCGATGCTTCATCTGCCCTGGTGTATATGGGAATGGGAAGACGTTGGGTGACCGGTCTTAAATTCAGTTTCTGATCATAACTTTGCATCCTGGAGCAAGAATAAACTTCAACAAATCCCGATCAGGCCGGGTAATGAAAAATGAAAAAAGTACTCACCGCATTTTTGTCGCTCGTTGCATTCGCAGTTACAGCGCAAACTACTCTGCCCACTTCGTGGAGTTTTCCGACCACTGTATTTCCAAATGGCTGGTCTGAATCAGGAATTGGATATTACACCGGTTCTGGAAATACGCCACCAGCTGCAAAGCTTGACGGTACAGGCGACTGGGTTCAGATCTGGTTTGCCTCGGCTCCCGGAGCATTGAGCTATTACCTGATGGGGAACAGCTTCGCAGGCGGAACATTCACGGTAGAAGAATCTCCGAATGGCTCTGTGTGGACAACGTTGCACCAGTACACCACCAACATGCCAACGAGCAACTACACGCAGTTCACCGATAATCCACTGCCAACAACGCGTTACATCCGCTTCTACTATACCGTGAAAGTTTCCGGTAACGTAGGTGTTGATGATGTAGTACTCGCAGCTGCCGCAGCAGGACCGCAACAGGAGATCGATTGTTTCTTCAGTTCAACAGCGCTCGTTACAGGTGGAGATATCTGGATCGGTTCACCGGTAAGCACCACAACTCCTTTTGTAATTGATGTGGAAAATAACGGCCTGGTGAATACACTGAATATTTCTTCAGCCGTATTGTCGGGGCTCAACGCAGCTGATTTCAACATCACTGCTTTCCCTTCAACGGTTGCTGCACAAGCATCAGGTACCATCAATATTGACTTTACTCCGTCTGTCACAGGCACGCGCCTGGCTACACTCACCATCAACAGCGATGATCAGGATGAACCGGCATTTGTAATTAACCTCAATGGTGCAGGAAATTATTTCGCTACGGAACCAACATCGCCTGCAACGAATATGACGTTCACGAATATTAAATCGTACCGGTTCCAGGTAAACTATACACCAGCTG